>JANZZQ010000218.1 GCA_026419315.1 Armatimonadota bacterium
GTTCTCCATCCAACCTTTTGAACAAAGAACGAAATCGCCATCATTGAGCCTGCTGTCGCTGTTGGCGTGCCTGAGTTCGCTTTTGGTAAGCCTGCCATTCCCGCTCCCCGTAAACTTTCCAAGAGGCGCTGTCAAAAACCGCACGCGCCCTATCTGGAGCAGCGAGAACGACAAAGACTTCCTCGCCGCCTTTCCAAACCGCAGCCTTTCCTCGGTGGGCTTTACCACCAGCGTAACAACATTCGCCCCGACCAGGCAGTGTGAGTTTGTGCTCTTTGCCCTCCGCTTCAACAACAAGGGTCAAAGTTGCAGGGTCAAAAGACTTAACTTTGCCTTTGAGTGTAGGGTAACGGAGAAAAGCGAAGAAAGTGGGTGGGTCGGCAAGGAAGCGAACAGCGTATTCGCCCCGCTTCAAAGAACGCCAAGTGACAATGACTTGCTCTCCCTCTTTGAAATCGCCGAGTTTGGCATCCTTACCGTCTTTCATCAGTTTGCTGTCCGCTTGAACAAGCAACACCCGCTCCACCTCTTGTCCGCGAAAGACGCCCTTGACAGTGATTGTGTTTTTGGCAGCGTCAATTTTGACGATAGTGACGGTTGAGTGGACGACAGGCCGGTAAGTTCGCTGCTTTTGCTCCTGAGCCTCCTGACTCGTCACCACACTGACCATCAACCCGATTAACAACCCGACGAACCGCAAATGGCGAACCATCTTCGTCACCTCCCTCATTGGTTAACGCTGATGCTATTTTGACACACCAACCAACTCAGCGTCAGTTCTCTTCCTCCAGAGATTCCTTGCCCTTTGACAAGCCCCCCATTCGCTTGAGGAGGTCTGAGACTGTCTCAATCTCGCTTATGGCTTTGCGGAAGGATTCCAACTCAGTTTCGGAGATAGGCTTGAACGGCGCTGTTTCCTCTTGCAATTCGGCAGGAAGAGAAGAGGGTTGACGGTGTTGCGACTTCTCAGCCCCGGTCGCTTGAAGGTGCTTTAACCTCTGCTGAACTTCTTCCCCATAGGCTTCAGGGTCTATTTCGCGGGCTTTTTGGTATGAGTTTATGGCTTCGTTTTGCTCGCCTAACATCTCATGCACCATCCCCATCCAAAAGTGAAGCCTTGCATCCAAAGGCTCTCTTCCCGAGTAACTCAACCCGTTTCGGAAATCCTCCAGCGCTTGGCGAAGCAATCGCTCAAAAGCCTCCTTGTCCGTTACAACCAATTGCTGCCCTACGGGTTCCCAGCGAGCATATTCGGTCAACGCAAAGCGGTGACGGTTGTAACCCAGGATGAAGTAGATGAGCGGGTGAGTTGCGCCGTGCCTCACTGCCTCCTCTAAGCAGTTTACGGTCGCTTCAAGTTCGCCCAACTGATAGTAGCAATGGGCTTTCAGGAGTTCACGCACAACGATTTCATCGGGCGAGTAAGCGGAAATCCGCTCTAACTTTTGAACCAATTTCATCAGCGCAGTTCGCATCTCCACACCAAGCGGGACGAGATATCGTATTTGCAATTCTTGCGAACCAGCTAATTTGGTCATCGCTTTGTGATGCCAAAGTTCATAACTCACCACAGCCTCAAAAGCAGTCAACAGGGCGTTGCAATATGGTTGACAGTTTTCCAAATGCTCGTAGGCTACTTGCAGGTAGTTGACGAGAATCTCGTGGACTGTTGGAAAGCGGGCAAGCCTTTCAATGTCTTTGCGGATTTGGACCAACCTTTCTGTCCAATCCACTTTACATCACCTGCCGCAAAAATTTTTGCGGCTGTTTTTATTTTAGCCCAACCCAAGGGAGGCTTACCCCGCTCTTTCGCCTCAACTCGTTTGCCCGCTCTCGGGAAAAACCCAAGAAGGTGACTTGCGGTCAGTGACAGTGACAAGATTACCTATGCACCAACAGCCTTTCGCAACAAGCTTCATCTCAACGACAACGAAGTTAGGCAAACAAATTAGCGTGCCTTTCTGGGCACGAAAAGCAATCTTCAGTTGAGAGGCTTGACACCATTGAGGCGGAGAGTGAGTCAGCGACTCGTAACTGCACACCAAGGGCAACTCCGTTGCGCAATTGAATTGACTTGAACTTTCCCGACAAACAGCAAACAACCTTTGCCGAAGCTAACTGAAGGACGGAGCGAGATTAGGAGGGTGATTGCGATGACATTTCAGGAATTGCTGATGACGCTCCAGAGGTTCTGGGCAGAACAAGGATGCTTGGTCGTGCAACCT
>JANZZQ010000219.1 GCA_026419315.1 Armatimonadota bacterium
ATCGCTGGCTTCGCCGGTTCGGTTGCGGATGCATTGGCGCTTTTTCAAAGATTTGAGGAGAAACTTGAGGAATTTCGTGGAGACCTAAAACGGGCAGCCGTTGAACTGGCTCGGGATTGGCGAACCGACAGGGTTTTGAGGAGGCTTGAAGCGTTGATGGTTGTCGCTGACCTTGACAACCTTTTGCTCATTACCGGTGTCGGTGAAGTGATTGAGCCTGATGGGGACGAAAAAGGTGAAGTGCTCGCAATCGGTTCTGGTGGACCTTATGCTGCAGCGGCGGCGAAAGCCTTGCTCAAATTCACCGACCTGGATGCGCCAACAATTGCCCGTGAATCCCTGAAAATCGCTGCATCCCTGTGCGTTTACACGAACGACTACATCATTTTAGAAACTCTCCCCTAAAGCGAAGGCTTTCTCGTTAAACCGGCATCCACTTGACTTGAGCTTGCCGTAAACTTTTGGGCAGTTGACTTGACACTTTAAATGTGGAGGTGGATGTGGAGATGCAGCCACCTTGCCGTCAGCGGTTGGAGCGAGTGCGAAATAAACTCGTGGAGCAGAAATTACCTGCCTTGATCGTTTTCAGCCGAGCAAATATCAGATACTTGACAGGTTTCACCGGCAGCGCAGGCGTTCTAATCGTCGGGCGTGACGATTGGGCTTGGCTTGTTACCGATGGGCGATACAAGTTGCAGTCAAAAGAGCAAACGAAAGGGACGGGAATGAAAATCGCAGTTACCAGAATGACCGAGAAAGTTCTCGCAAACATTTTGAAAAGGTCGGGAGTCCAACGTGCCGGTTTTGAAGGTCGGTATTGCACCGTTGCTTTTTTGGAGAGGTTGAAGGGGGAGTTGAAAGGCTCAAAAGTCAAACTGGAAAGTGTGGCCGGGATCATTGAAGGATTGAGGGCTGTGAAGGATGAAGGTGAGTTGGTTTTCATTAGACAGGCAGCCCAACTTGCTGATTCTGCCTTTGAACACGCGTTGAAGGTTTTGAAGGTTGGAATGACCGAGCGCGAGCTTGCTTGGGAAATTGAATCCTTCTTGCGGACTCACGGCGCTGACGCCATCGCTTTCACCCCGATTGTCGTTTCAGGAGAGCGAACCGCTCTTCCACATGGGCAGCCTTCCGACCGACGACTGAGGAAAGGGGATTTGGTCACGATGGATTTGGGAGCAATGGTTAATGGCTACTGTTCGGATTTGACAAGGACCGTGGTAATAGGTAGACCAACCAGCGAGCAGCAAAGGATTTACCGAGCAGTCTGGGAGGCGCAGCAACGGGGCATTGAATCATTAGTGGCGAACCAGAAAGGTAAAAGGGTTGACAGCATCGTTAGAGAAGTGCTTGACAAATATGGGCTGAAAAAACTGTTCATGCATGGGACGGGGCACGGTGTCGGTTTGGAAATTCACGAATCACCTTCTTTGGGGCAACGCTCAAAGGATGTCCTCAAGCCCAACATGGTAGTTACCGTTGAGCCGGGAGTTTATGTCCCTAATTTCGGCGGTGTGAGGATCGAAGATTTAGTTTTGGTCACTGACGGCAAGCCCGAGGTCTTGACCCGCTCCCCGAACCCACCGAAGATTCTGAGCGTTTAAACAAGATGACGGGGCTCGCAGCGCAAGCTCGAAAATTGCGTTGAATTTTTGATAAGCAAATGAGGGGGACAACGCAATGCGAATAGCACCCGCAATCGCAAACATAATTTTCGCCTTCGCAGCCTTTGTCGTTGCTCAACCGGTAAAAAACCTGGAAGCGCTGAAGGGGAAAACTGTTCCCGATTTTCAGATGCGAAGCATAGACGGCAAAGTTCAAAAGTTCAACCAATTTCGCGGCAAAGTGGTCTTGCTCAACTTCTGGTCTCCTTACTGAAGCGGCTGCGGTGTGGAGGTTCCACACCTTGACAGTTGGTATCGCAAATACCGAAAAGACGGTCTGGTCGTCATGGGGTTTTCTTCGGTCTCGCCCAAAGAACAAAGAGAATTCGCCAAGAGAGTCAACTTAACTTATCCACTCTTCATTTGGGAGCGGGACAAGTTGCCGAAATTGTTACAAGCCATAGTTGGCTACCCGACGACCCTGCTCGTTGACCGAAACGGGAGGATCCGAGAGGTAGTGTTCGGGATACTTTTCGGCGAGCAAAAAGAGAACTTTGAACGCAAGTTGAGGGC
>JANZZQ010000220.1 GCA_026419315.1 Armatimonadota bacterium
AGATGTGTATAAGAGACAGGCACTACGGTGCTTTTAAGGTTTGCAACGAACTGTGCGCCAATGCTTATTGGCACGAAAACGGAATCCCAAGTGCAGGTTTGAGACCACACACCGTTTACGGCTTCGGTCGCGATGTGGGCGTAACTGCGGACATAACAACCGCACTTAAAGCGATCGTGCTTCGGCAACACTTCCGCATCCGGTTCGGTGGATTCGTTGATTTGCAATACGCTGCCGATGTGGCTGAAGCGTTTGTCAAGTGTGCGACAGTTGACATTGAAGGAGCTCGGGTTTACAATTTGCGCGGGACACCTATGCCCGTTTCGGAAATCATCAAAGTGATGGTGGAAGTTGAACCCGAAGCAGCTAAACTCATCACCTTTGAGCCGACGCCTTTACCGCTCGTTTGGGACCTTGACGACAGCTCAATTCAAAGAGATGTCGGACCGCTTAAAGTCACGCCGGTAAAAGCAGGCTTTTCCGAAACTCTGGAAATTTTCAAGAGGCTGCGAGACTCGGGTCAATTGTCACTTGTTTGAACGCCGGAAAGCGAGGTTTTGCCTGACCGGAAAAATTTCGTGCGGTTTAACCTGTCCCTTAAGGTGGCTCTTGTTGAACGGGAGAAACCAGTAGAAGGGAAGGGGTGCGGCAATGGACGGAACTGACGAAGGGAAGGCGCAAGTCACTGTGCCTGAAGCGCCTTCCGTATTTCGTGGTCCTTTCAGGGCACTTCGCCATCGGTTCTTCCGCTGGTTCTGGTTTGGCCAATGTATTTCCTTGACGGGAAGCTGGATGCAAGGGGTTGCTCAAAGGTGGCTCGTTTACGAGTTGACGGGCTCAGAAGCATTGCTGGGAATTGTCAATGCCTTGACTTCTCTTCCGGTTGCGTTGCTTGGTCCCTTTAGCGGCGCTTTTGCCGATAGGTTTGAGAAGCGGCGCATCTTGATTGGCGTTCAAATCACCGCCGCCTCGATTGCGACCTTGCTTTGGCTTCTCACCTCAACGAAATTGATAGCGGTTTGGCACATTCTGTTTTTGGCTTTGGGGCTCGGCGTTGTTAGAGCCTTTGATGTCCCGACGAGGCAGTCTTTTTGGATTGAGTTGGTCACCAGGGAAGATTTGATGAGCGCGATAACGCTCAACTCAGCAGTTGTCAACCTATCGCGAATCCTCGGACCATCCGTCGCAGGAATCGTCATAGCGAAGGTCGGGACGGCAACTTGCTTTCTCATCAACGCGATAAGCTTTTTGCCGCCGCTTTTCGTTTTGCTCGCGATGCCGCCAACCCCTGTGATGGCTCGTCAAAGCGAGTCACTTTTGTCAAGTTTGCGCGAGGGCGTTTGCTATTTGATGGGAAACAGGGCTGTTTTGAAGTTGCTTCTGCTTATTGGCGCTTGGAGCTTGTTCGGTGGGCAGTTTGATGTTTTGCTGCCTGTCCTCGCTGACAAAACTTTCGGCGTGCGAGAAAAAGGTTACGGTTTCCTCGTCGCAAGCATCGGCGTCGGTGCGGTCTTGGGCGCAGTCTTGGCGGCGAGTTTGGAAGCAAAACGAAAGCGAGGGATGCAAGTTCTGTTGGGAAGCGCAATTGCAATCTTCGGGTTGGTTTCAACGGCATTCGTCAAGTCATTCCCTTTGGCTTTGGTTACCCTTGCCCTCATCGGTTTCGGCATGGTGATGCAAAATGCGACATCAAACACCCTCGTTCAAACCCTAACGCCCGACGAACTTCGCGGTCGGGTAATGGGAGTTTACTCTTTAGTTTTCATCGGCTTAGCACCAATTGGAAGCCTCTTTTACGGTTTCTTCGGTCAGTGGCTCGGTGCACAAAATGCATTGACACTTGGAGCCATTTGCTTTGCCTTCTCCGCATTTGCTCTGTTAGCCCCAGATAGCACTGTCAGGCGGTTAAAGTAACTTAGAGCGTGAACGAAAGGGTTAGATGTTCTTGGGCGGCGAGATTTTTGCTGAGTGAAAAAAGGGTGCTGCTTTTTCAGCGCCGATTTTTCGGTCACGCAGGAGCGTGACCCTCCGATGCACCGAATTTTTTCAGTCGGGCATTAGCCTGATCCTCCAATGCATCAACAAAATTTTGAGTAAAGAGCGATTGCAAATAGAAGTTACGCAGTTG
>JANZZQ010000221.1:0-1851 GCA_026419315.1 Armatimonadota bacterium
CTGTTAGGAGGTGTAAAGGAAATGATGAGACAAACCGTTTACATTCGTGAAGAGCAAGTTAAGGAACTCCTTACCCTTCCTGAAGCCATTGAAGCCGTTGAATCCGCTTTCAAAGATAAGGCTGAAGGTCATGCAATTATGCCTCCGAAGTTGATCATCCCTTTGCCGGGCGGCGATTTCAGGGCAATGCCTACTTATCTGCCGAGGCAGAAAGTTGCTGGTGTCAAGGTTGTCAACTCCCACCCAAACAACCGAGAAAAGGGTTTGCCGACAGTTATGGCAACGCTCGTCATGATTGAACCTGAAACGGGCTTCCCCCTCGCTGTCATTGAAGCAACCTACCTGACAGCAATCAGAACCGCCGCAGCAGGTGCCTTGGGGACGAAAACACTCGCCAACCCCAATCCTCACAGGCTTGCCATCTTGGGTGCGGGAACTCAAGGGCGGTTTCAACTGCTGTCCCATAAACTCGTTTTGCCGAATCTGGAGCAAGTTTGTGTTTGGAGCCTTGACGAAGATTTAGCATGGCAAATGAAGCGCGAGTTAGAACCTCAGTTGGAAGTTGAAATCAAAGTTTGCCCCGACCCGGAAACCGCAGTGAAAGAAGCAAATGTCGTCGTCACCACAACTCCGTCACGCAAACCGTTGGTGCGAAACGATTGGGTCTCCAACGGCACTCATTTCACTTGCATCGGCGCCGATGCCCCGGGAAAACAAGAGTTGGACCCAGAAATTTTGCAACGGGCGCGAATCTTTTTGGACGACATGGCTCAAGGGATGGAGTCGGGCGAGGTAAATGTCCCGCTCCACAAAGGTTTGTTGAAGCCGGAACAAATTGCCGGAGAAATCGGCGAGGTTCTCACAGGCAAAAAGGAGGGGCGAAGGTCTGACGGCGAAATCACAGTTTTTTCGTCTACAGGTTTGGCAATCCAAGATGTCGCTTGCGGTGCCGTGATTTTGAAAAAGTTGGGTGTGCTGTAGAGGGTGAACAGAAAGGAGGGGAGCCGGATGAGGTTGGGCGGCATCATCCCGCCAATTGCAACGCCTCTGAACGAACAAGAAGAAGTTGATGAACCTGCATTGCGAGGTCTGGTTCGTTACCTGCTTCAGGCTGGAGTGCACGGGGTTTTCGTTTTGGGTTCAACGGGCGAGTTCGCTCACTTGACAGATGACGAAAAGAGGCGGGCAATTGATATTGTCGTTTCGGAAGTCAACGGCAAGGTTCCGGTTTTGGTCGGTGTGGCTGAATCGGGGACGAAGCGGTCAATCTTCTGGGCGAAAGAGGCGAAAAAATTTGGGGTAGATGGGGTCGTTGCTGCCCCTCCTTTTTACTACCCGCTAACTGAGTCAGAAGTGGAAAACCACTACCGGGTGCTCGCTTCCGAATGCGAGTTGCCCATCTTGCTTTACCACATCCCATCAACGACGAAGATTCGTTTCTCCGTTGACTTGGTTGAAAGGCTTTCAAGGTTACCGAACATCGTCGGCATCAAAGACTCAACTGGCGACTTGTCCTTCGTCTTCACCCTAATTGACAGGATGCGGGGCAGAAATTTCGTCGTTTTTCAAGGTCAAGACTCTTTGGTTGCGCCGACATTGCTTTACGGCGCCCACGGTGGAATCAATTCGTTGGCGAATTTAGTGCCAAATTGGTTTGTGGCAATTTACGACGCCGTTCAAAGAGGAGATGCTGCTTCGGCATTTGATTGGCAGCGAAAAATAAACAAGTTGTCAAGGGAATTGGAAGCGATGCCTTTCCTGTCCGCGCTCAAAGCGGCACTTCACTTGAAAGGTTTGACCGCTCCGTTCATAACAGCACCGTTCTTCACCTTGACCGAGGAGCAGCGAGAT
>JANZZQ010000221.1:1861-2148 GCA_026419315.1 Armatimonadota bacterium
GAGGGCGTGATTTGAAGCAAACTGTTGGGCAAAGGAGGTGCTTGTTGACAGTGCGCATCTCTGTTTTGGGGGCAGGTTCTGATGTCGGGAGAGTCATAAGCCACGCAATTGCCGCAAGTGGTTTGATCTCCGAAGGTGATGAACTTGTCTTGATCGGTCGCAAAGGCGGTAAGAGTGAATTCATCGTAAGGGGTATGGCTGAAGATTTTTCTGAAGCGTTCATTGACAGCGGCATCAACTTTCTCGCTTCCGTTGACCCAAAAGATGCTTGGGGCGAGTTCGTTGTC
>JANZZQ010000022.1 GCA_026419315.1 Armatimonadota bacterium
GGATTGCGACTTCAGCTTACTTGGCAGAGTGACCGCAATCAATCCCCCAGCGCGACTGGATGAGGGAGTGGGAGCGACGGGTTCTGCTCTGGGCAATTGACCAAAAATGGATGGAGCAACTTGCAGACATGGATTACCTGCGCGAGCACATAGGGTTGCGAGGATACGCCCATCAAGACCCCTTCGTCGAATACAGCAGGGAAGCATACGAGATGTTCCAAGCTATGTTGCAAAGGGTTCGCGAAGAGACTTTGCGCTGGGTCTTTTACTTTGAGCCCGTCGCCGAAGAAGCAGCGGCATCCCAGCAAGTGCGAGTTCATGTCGTCAGTGAAGTTAGCGCGGGCGAGGGCGGAGACGGTAGTGGCGGGACCGCAACCAGAACCAGAAGGGCAACGAAACAGCGACCCGCCAAAACTTCACGAAAGGTCGGCCCAAATGACCCTTGCCCCTGCGGCAGTGGGAAGAAGTACAAAAAGTGCTGCATGTTGAAGGAACAACAGGGTTGAGACAACCCCTTGAAGTTGCGGTGGTGGTTGGTTGTGCGAATTGTGCCCTTTGAGCCAACGATGACCGAACAGGTCTTTGCCCTGTGGAATCGGTGTATCGGTGAGCATTATCCGATGACGGAAAGGCTGTTTAGGCAAAATGTGCTTGAAGACCCGTTCCACCAGCGCGAAGGAAACCTTGTGGCTCTTGAAGGCGACAGGATTGTCGGTTGGGTCTTGTCCCGCTACCTTGCCGATGTTCCGCCCGAACTTTCAGGCTACAAAGGTCGTGCATCCATAGGCGCACTTTGCGTTGACCCGGAATTTCGCGGTCGCGGCATCGCAACTGCTCTTTACGAGGCTTCGGAATCGTTTCTGAAAAGTCAAGGCGCAAGTTCCATCAGCGTCGTTCATTACCCTTACCACTTGACACCCGGCATCCCTTCAGAGGCGAGGGAGTTGAAAGCCTTTTTTGAGTCTCAAGGTTTCGGCGATTGGCGTGAAACTTACGATTTGCGCCGGCAAATCCACGACTTCAAGGTTCCACCCGAAGTTACCCAGAGGCTGAAAGAACAAAACCCGCGCGTTGAAATTCGACCGGCGAGAGACGGCGAGCAGCAAGCAATCGTTGAGTTCGTCGCCCGCGAGTTCCCAGGAGGTTGGCACTATGATACGAAGCGGTTTTTTGAAAAGGGTGGCGACCCGTCCGACATAGTGATAGCGATTGAGCGTGACGAAATCGTTGGCTTCTGCCACACTTTCACGCCCGAAAGCATTGAACTTCGCGGCAGCACCCATTGGTTCCCGCTGCTTCAAGTCCCATGGGGAGGGCTCGGCCCAATCGGCATCGCCGCTACCCATCGAGGTCGTGGGTTGGGTTTGGCGTTGCTTTGCTACGGCGTTTGGCACAACAAACAAAGAGGCGTCGTTGACATGGTGATTGACTGGACCAACTTGGTCGACTTTTACGGTCGCATCGGGTTTAAAGTTTGGAAGCGATATTGGCAAGGAACGAAAACATTGGCGTGACGACAATCGGACGGAAAGGCTCTTGCCAAGCCCAAGTTTTAATAAAGCGATTGTCAAGTTTGGGGGTGAGTTTGGGTGAAAACTTGGGCGCAACTTGTTGACGAAATTTTGCAAGCCTTGTGGCAAGATGACCCTGTTTTCGCCACCGCTTGCGGTATCCACGATTTTGACCACAAACTGGCTTCTTTAGAACCCGAAGCAATTGAAGGGCACATCTCCACGCTCAAGCAATTCATCTCTCAACTCATGCAGTTTGACGGCGGCTTGAGCGAAGAGGACGAATCTGACAGGCAAGCGCTTTTGGCTTGGATGAGAGGGCGATTGGTTGATTGGGAGGAAATTCAATGGCACAAAAAAGAACCCGCTCTTTACCTTGACCACGCCCTCTACGGCGCTTACCTTTTGCTCGCAAGGGAGTTTGCCCCACTGCACCAAAGGATGGAATGTCTCGCGAGCCGTTTGAAGGAGCTGCGAAGGTTGGTTCAAGAGGCGAAAGTCAACATTGTGCCTGAACATGTCCCGCCCGTTTACTTGGAGACGGCATCGGAAACCATTGAAGGAGCGAAAGCCTTCTTGAGCATCGCTGTCCCGCGGGCAGCGGAGATGATCGAAGACGATTCCCTAAAGCGCGAGGTTTTTAGATCGGTTGATGACGCAGGTGTTGCCTTGACGGAGTTTGAAGAGTGGCTTCGCAACGAAGTTGCCCCGAAGGCTCAAGGCAAATTCGCCATAGGCGAAGACTTGTTCGTCCAATTGCTCCGCGAAGAACACCTCTTGACAGAAACTCCGGATGAACTTGAAGCGATGGGGCGGGAGGTTCTGGAACAAACGAAATCGGAGTTGTCAAAGGTTGCAAAAGCAATTGATCCCGACTTGGCTTGGTTTGAGTTGGTTGAAAGGCTCAAGGAGCACCATCCCCCAAAAGACCGCATCGTTGAAACTTACGCGGGGGAAGTGGAGAAGGCGAGACAGTTCATCGTTGACAAAGGTATCGTTACCCTTCCCGAGGGCGAGCAACTGAGGGTTGTTGAGACACCGCAGTTTGAGCGAGCAACCACTCCTTACGCCGCCTACATGCCACCCGCGCCTTTTGACGAACGGACAGAAGGGTTGTTCTACGTAACGCCCATTGACCCCGAAGAACCGGAAGAGGTCCAGCGCGACCGTTTGAGAGGTCATTGCTTGTTCGCCTTGCCGATAACGGTTGTCCATGAAGCTTATCCCGGTCATCACCTGCAGTTGACAGTTGCTGCGAAGTTGCCATCAAAAGTTCGCAAAGTTTTCAGCAACAACTTGTTCGTCGAGGGTTGGGCTCTCTACTGCGAGGAAATGATGTGGGAACAAGGCTATTGGGATGACTTGAGAGTTCGCTTGTTCCAACTCAAGGATTTGATTTGGCGTGCGGTTCGCGTCATCGTTGATGTCGGCTTGCACTGCAAGGGCATGAGTTTCAACGAGGCAGTCAACTGGCTCGTCGACGAGGCTCACCTTGAACGCTCCAACGCCGTCGCCGAAGTCCGACGATATACCGCATCGCCAACTCAGCCCCTGTCATATTTAACGGGCAAGATGGCGATTTTGAGGTTGAGGGATGAGGTGCAAAAGCGCGAAGGTTCCGAGTTCTCCCTAAAACGATTCCACGACAGGCTGCTTCAAGCGGGCGGTTTGCCTATTCGTTTGGTTGAACGAAAATGGAAGCGCGAAACCTCGTAGCGAGGAGTGAGGCGAAGTTGAGTGCTGTTTCGTTTCTCGACACGAGATTAATTGTCAAGGGTTGATTTTTTCGGCGAGGGATGTTATAAAAGAAAGTGGCTGCGCGCGCGTCGGTGCGCTGGGCAGGCGCGGTGGGTTGCAGTGTGGCGGGGTTAGACGCGCGCGCAGCCGTTACGCTTTTATGCCACGATAGAGGCGTCTTTTGATATCCAAAACAAGCGAATGTGCAGCGTAATTGCCCCACCAACCCCTCGCTTTCCCCTCAGAACACGGCGGAAGAAAAAACGATCAGGGTAACTCCCGAACCCCCCTGCAGTTAACGGTTCTTGCCGATTGAATCGGCGTTAAACTTTTTCCGTGCAAACACGAGAGGGCAAAGGAGGTTCGGCGATGAGAAATTTTGCAATCTTGGCTTGGTTGGTTGTTTTGACGGTTGCGGTTTGGGCAGAGGAACTTGAGCCGGCAAGATTTCTGCGTCACCCTTCCTTTTCCCCTGATGGAAGGCAAATTGCTTTCAGTTACATGGGCGACATTTGGGTTGTATCCGATAGCGGTGGGACGGCAACTCGCTTGACGGTTCATCCAGCCCACGATATTCGCCCCAAATTTTCACCTGATGGCAAATGGATCGCTTTCAACTCCAATCGGGAAGGCAACTACGACATTTACTTGATGCCAGCAGTTGGGGGCAAACCGAAGCGATTAACTTTTCACAGCGCCGATGACATTTTAGGCGATTGGTCCCCGGATGGAAGGTGGATTGTGTTCAGCAGCGGGCGGGATCACCGCTTCGCCCAAATTTACTTGCTTGAAGTTGAAACAGGTTACGTGAGGCGGCTAACCAACGACGAAACGAACTTGCATTCCCCGACTTTTTCTCCCGATGGTAAATACATCGTTTTCTGCCGAGGGGGGACAAGTTGGTGGCGGAAAGGTTACATCGGTAGCGCCAACAGCGAGATCTGGAGGCTACCTTTGAGCATTGAGGGTGACCGCATCACTGTAGGCAAGGCGGAACGTTTGACAAATTACAACGGCAACGATTGGTGGCCGATGGTTTCTCGGGACGGTTCACTTTATTTCGTCAGCGACAGGAAAGGTGTCTTCAACATCTGGCGAATGAGGTTCGGTGAAATGAAGAATGGTCAGGAGCCGAAAGCAGAGCAAGTAACCAATCACCCCGACCGAGTCCTCTATCCGAGCATGAGTCACGACGGACGGCTGATCGTTTACGAACACGATTTCTCCCTTTGGGTCGTTCCAGCAAAAGGCGGGAGCCCAAAACGGTTGACAATCTATGCTCCAAGCGATGAAATCCAAAATCGGCGGCAGAGGTTGACTTTGACAAGTCAAGCGACCGAGTTTTCCCTTTCCCCCGATGGCAAACAAATTGCCTTTGTCGTTAGGGGTGAGATCTTTGTCATTAGCGCCGAAAGGGGGGGTGAAGCGAAGCAAATCACCAACCACCCTTACCGTGACTTTGACATTGATTGGTCCCCCGACAGCCGCAAACTCGCCTTCATCTCCGAACGGGACGGCAACAACGAAGTTTACATCGTTGACGTGAAAACGAGGGAATTGAAGCGCTTGACAACTACCCCAGATGCGGTTGAAAGCAACCCCAAATGGTCTCCGAACGGCAACTATGTGGCTTTCGTTCGCGGTCCTTTCGGGAAGCAGTTGTGTTGGGTTGACGTGAACACCGGGGAGGAAAAAATCGTCGTTGAAGGTCCATTTATTGGCGAGTTTGAGTGGAGTCCTGACGGGCGTTGGATATGTTTCAATCGCCGAGGTCCAGCCAACAATGTCACCGACCTCTACATCGTCCCTTGGAACGGCGGCAAGGTCGTGAATGTCACCCGATTGCCTTATTGGAACGGCAGCATTGTTTGGACGAAGGAAGGCAAACACATCGTTTTCCGAAGCAACCGAACCGACAACAATGTTGACATTTATGTGCTTCCGCTGGAGCGACCGAAGGAAAGGTTTGATGAGGAGGAAGCCGAAAGGAAGCCTCCCGAGCGGAAAGAAGGAGACAAGAGACTGCCCGAAGTCAAAATTGACTTCACCGACATCCACAAACGCATCCGTCGCTTGACAGCGACCATTTTTGACGAGGGCGGGTTCGCCGTTTCACCCGATGGCAAGACAGTTATCTTCACCGCAACTTCCGTTGACCAACCCGAAATTTGGTCAATCCCTCTCGAGGGCGGTTCACTCACCCGTCTGGCTTCAGGTGTCCCTGCATCGCAACTTCAATTTTCGCCCGACGGCAACAAACTTTACTTCCTTTCAACCGGCGGCTCCATACGCTTCTTGACCCGACCAACAAACGCGATCGGTTCGGTTAGCTTCACCGCCAGGATGATTGTTGACAGGCTCGTTGAACTCCAACACATGTTTGACGAGGGATGGAGGTTGCTCAAAGAACAGTTCTACGACGAGAAAATGCACGGCGTTGATTGGGATGCGATACACAGGAAATATCGCCCGCTGATTGAACACGTCGCTTTGAAAGAAGACTTTTACGCTTTGGTCAACATGATGCTTGGCGAACTTAACGCATCTCACCTGGGCATAGGCGGTCCAACCGTCAGCGGCCCGAGCACTGCTTATTTGGGCGTTTGGTTTGACCCTGAGCATCGCGGTCCGGGAGTTAAAATCGCTTCCGTGCTCAAAAATTCGCCTGCGGACAAAGACGAAAGCCGACTAAATGCGGGCGAGTTCATCCTCACAATTGACGGGGTTGAAGTTTCAAACAACGAGCAACTTTGGGAAACCCTCGCAGATAAGGCGGGACGAACCGTCGAGTTGCTGGTTAACGATAAGCCGACAAAAGAAGGGGCAAGGGTCGTAAAGATTAAGCCCATCGACCGAGGACAATGGTTAAACCTAATTTACGAGGACTGGGTTGAAAAGCGCAAGCAGAAGGTTGAAGAATTGTCGAACGGCCGTGTCGGCTACATCCACATCCAAGCGATGAATCAAAGTGAGCTGCGCAAGTTCGAGCGGGAATTTTACGCTGAGGTTGTCGGCGAAAAGGAAGCCCTCATCATTGACGTCCGATTCAACGGTGGTGGGAGAATTCACGACGAGCTGTTGAGCATTTTGAAGCGCAGGCTATATGCTTTGGAACAGTATCGCAGCACCCCTCCTTTCACCCAACCTTTCCAAGTTTGGCAGAAACCGACTATTGTGCTCATCAACGAGTTCTCCGCCTCCGATGCGGAAATCTTCCCGAAAGCGTTCCGAGATTTGGGGTTGGGCAAACTCGTTGGAGTCCCAACCTACGGCGGCGTCATCGGAACTTACAATGTCACACTGATTGATGGCTCAACTTCTTTCCGAGTGCCCGTCACCGGTTGGAGAACCCTTGACGGGGTTAATTTGGAAAACTACGGCGTCAAGCCCGACATCTATGTCGAACACACGCCCGAGGACAACGCCAACGACCGAGACCTGCAACTGGAAGTCGCAGTCAAAGAGTTGCTTAAAGCATTGAAGTGAGGTTGGGTTCATGGGCTGTGTGGGAGGGTGAGCCTGAATTCAAAGTATCGGCAGGAACCTCACCCTCCCAAAGGTTTCACCAAATCATTTGTCTGTTACCGCTTTCCGGTAAGCGAGGGATTCGTGAGGGATCGCCAAATCGCAACACAACTTGGCAAAGGGGGTTCGAAAATGGCGAACGTTTTGGTGACTGGGTGCGCGGGTTTTATCGGTTCTCACACGACCGAGAGGCTTCTGAAACGAGGAGATTTCGTCATCGGGGTTGACAATTTTGACCCATTGTTTTACCGGCGTGAGATTAAAGAGCGGAACTTGAGGTGGGCCAAGCAGCAAAAAAACTTTGTTTTCTTTGAAGCCGACATATGCGACCAAGAAGCGATGCGGGAGATTTTTGAGCGTTACCGCCCCGAAAAAGTCGTGCACTTAGCAGCCCTGGCAGGTGTAGTTCCCTCTTTGGAGCGACCAGTTGATTACGACCGAGTGAATGTCCTCGGCACCGTCATCTTACTTGAACTTTCCCGCCTTTACGGCGTTGAAATGTTCGTCTTCGCTTCGTCATCTTCAGTTTACGGTGCCGACACGAAAGCACCATTTAAGGAGGATGAACCCGCAGTTAGACCTATTTCGCCCTACGGAGCGACGAAGCGGATGGGTGAACTTATTGCCTACACCTTCCACCACCTACACGACTTGCCCGTTACCTGTCTGAGGTTCTTCACCGTTTACGGTCCTCGCCAACGTCCGGACCTCGCCATTCACAAATTCGCTCGGTGCATAATCAAAGGCTGTCCAGTCCCTATCTACGGTGACGGGACAAGCCAGCGTGATTACACTTACATTGACGACATCGTTGACGGGATCGAAGCGGCTCTTGACAAACCTATGGGCTATGAAATCATCAACTTGGGCTGCGGTGAGCCTATTGTGCTGCTTCGCATGGTTGAACTTCTTGAGCAAGCTCTCGGCAAAAAGGCGAACTTGCAATTCTTGCCCATGCCCAAAACCGAGCCACTTTTGACCCATGCCGACATAACGAAGGCTCAAAAATTGCTTGGCTACAAACCCAAAGTTCGGTTTAACGAAGGGATTCACCTTTTCGTGGAATGGTTTTTGCGGGAGCTGAGGGACGGAATGGAACTTTGACGATTCATTGCGCCGAGGAGGGGAGAAACCGTGTCCTTTGAAGAACAGTTGCGTCAATGGTTGGAAGAATGCGGGGCGCTCTTGACGGGGCATTTCTTGCTGACCAGTGGACTTCACAGCGACAAATACGTTGAAAAGTTCCGGCTACTGGAGCGTCCCAATTTGGTGAGCGAAGTTTGCTCTGAAATCGTCCGAAGGTTCGAGGGCGAACGAATTGACGCCGTCCTTGGGCCCGCCGTTGGTGGAATCGTTTTGGCATTTGAAACGGCTCGGCAGCTGGGATGCCGCTACTTGTTCTCTGAGGCGGAAGATGGGCAAAGGGTCCTGAGGCGAGGCTTTACTATCCAGCGGGGGGAAAGGGTTTTGATCGTTGAAGACGTGGTGACGACGGGAGGTTCGGTGAAAGCAACTTTGAATTTGGCTGTGTCAAGTGGAGCGAAAGTCGTTGGCGTAGTTGTTCTCGTTGACAGGGGAGAAACCCCATTGCAACTTCCTGTCCGAACCGAGGTCCTTCTCCGCTTGCCGCTTAAAACTTTCCAGCCGGAATCGTGCCCGTTGTGTCAGCAAGGTATTCCGCTTGAGCGGCGGGGTAGCAAAAGGTAGGTGGGATCTGTGCCCCCAATCTTCCTTTTCGGATACTTTGGAGCGGGCAATTTCGGCGATGAGTGGACTCTCGCTTCTTTCCTCAAAGGTTGTCAACAAATCGGTTTGAGCCACAAGCGATTTTTTGTTTTGAGCAGAAACCCGCAAAGGACAAAGGAAGAGCACGGAGTGGCAGCCGTTCCGAGAAATTGGCGCTCAATTCTCTCAACTTTGCGAAAAAGCCAACTGACTATTGGATGCGGCGGTTCGCTGTTGCAAGACCTCACAAGCTTCCGCTCGCTCGTTTTTTACTGCTTGCTCGTTTGGGTTGCGAAAGCGATGGGCAAAAAAGTGGCAATGTTAGGACAAGGTCTGGGACCGCTCAAACGGCCTTTGAGCAGAAAACTGGCAAAACGAACTTTGAACGCTTGCGACTTGGTAACTTTTCGTGAGGGAATCTCCTTTGAAACCGCCAGAAGTCTGGGAGTTCAACTTGACAATTGTTTTGTCACCGCAGACTTGACTTTCGTTTGGGACGAGTTGCCGCAAGTGGGGAGGAAGGCAGAATTCGGCATCAACATCCGCCCTCTCAAAGAGCCTTGGGACGAAAAAGCCCTCGCACAAGCGTTGAAAAATTTGCTTGGTGAGGGCGAACATGTCCTGTTGCTGCCGTTGCAACCTCAATCCGACGAATTTGCACTCAAAACTTTGGAAACCTACCTGCCCGCAAAGTGGTGGCGATATGAGGCTTGGCGCAACGGTTTGGAAGGGATCGGGAGCGTTGGCTTTTTGGTTGCGATGAGGCTTCACGCTCTGGTTGCTGCTTGCTTGCTCAATGTCCCGTTCGTCGGGTTGAACTACGACCCGAAGGTGGCAAACATTTTCGGCAAAATCGCCGCAGAGCAAATTTTGCCGCTATCTGCAAGTTCGTCCGAACTTGCCGCTACAATCAAAAAAGTTCGCAGCGAAAACCACGAAACAACGAAACTTCGGCTCTCGGAGTTCGTGTCAACTCAAAGGCTTTCAGCGATGCGAAATTTTGATTTGGTGGCAAACAAACTTCTGAGTTGAGGGGCGAACGTGCCCAACTGAACGGTTAGCGTCAAAATTTCCTCGGGCGATTAAGGCGGACTTTTCCGTTCTCCCTTTCGGAGGTGCTTTTTAGTGAGAGTGCTCATAACAGGCGGCGCTGGATTTTTCGGGTTACACATGGCTCGCAGGCTTTTGATGGACGGGCACGAGGTTGTTTTACTGGACATTGCCGATTTTGACCCAGCTGAATACGAAACTTTAGGCGAACCGCTTCCGGAAGGGTGGGAGCAGAGAATTTCGTTCCGCAAAGGCGATGTTAGAAACCTGAGAGCGGTTGAAGAGTCCCTCGCAAACGTTGATGTTGTCATCCACGCTGCTGCTGCCCTTCCCCTTTGGCACCCAAAAGACATCATCACGACCAATGTTGATGGGACGAGGGTTGTGTTGGAGTGCTCAAGAAGGCGAGGAATTGAACGGGTGATCTTCATTTCATCAACGGCCGTTTACGGCATCCCCGAAAAGCATCCGCTTTACGAGGATGACCCTTTGGATGGTGTTGGCCCTTATGGGAAAAGCAAGATTGCCGCAGAACAAATTTGCCTCCAGTTTCGCCAAAAGGGTATGGTTGTCCCAATCGTTCGCCCGAAGACTTTCATCGGGCCGGGAAGGTTGGGAGTGTTTCAAATCCTTTTCGACTGGGTTGAGCGGGGGAAGCCTATACCCGTTATTGGCAGCGGCTTGAACCGTTACCAGTTACTTGACGTTGAGGACTTGACGGAGGCGGTGATGCGTTTATTGGTTTTACCAACGGATTCGGTTAACGACACCTTCAACATTGGAGCCGAAAGGTTTGGAACAGTTCGCGAAGATGTCCAGGCACTTTGCGACCACGCCGGGACCGGCGCTTATGTTCTTCCGACACCCTCGGGTTTGGTAAAGTCGACTTTGAGGTTGCTTGAGGTCTTGAAACTTTCCCCGCTGTATAAGTGGGTTTACGGAACTGCGGACAAAGATTCGTTCGTCGCAATCGACCGGGCGAAGGAGAAGCTCGGGTGGCAACCGAAATACAGCAACGCCGAGGCTTTGTGCCGAACTTATGACTGGTATCAGGCTCACAAGGAGGAGTTGCAAGGTCGCACGGGAGTGACCCATCGGGTTGCATGGAGTCAAGGGGTTTTGAGAATTGTTCGCGACTTGCTTCCGTCGGGTAAAAAGGCAACGACACAAAAATCCCTGAACCCTCAGGGGAGAGCATAAACCATGAAGGCAATTTGGTTGACAACAGCAATGCTCTTGTTTCTCGCTCCGTTGGGTTTCGTGCACGGTCAGGAGCATAAAAGCGGTGCCCTTCGTCTCCAAACTTCGCAGAAAACCGATGACGAACAAACAGGGAGATCGCCCGAAGGGCAGGATGGGGAACAAGCGGAATCAATCGCTTCCGGCGAGGTGAAAACTGAGCCTTCTGGTGAGGAGGAGAGGGGCACTTCGGAAACTGCGAACCAGATAACACCATTGGCGCCCGAAGCGCCGAAACCGCCTGCCGAGCAAATCAAAAGGCGCAAGAAGCGTCCTTTTGAGTTCAAGATCACCGCACACGGTTACGCAAGTTTTCAGTATCAAGTTGGCAGCACCGTTCAAGGCACGGAAAAAGGTCGGCAAGTTTACCGGTATGAAAACTATGGGCTTTCAAAGGGTTTCAACGCTTACGGCTCATTGCAAGTTGATTGGCAAATGGGCAACTTCTCCATAAAGGGTGAGTGGACGCCTGCAAGGTATTCTCCGACAGCCCAAAGGTTCCGAACAGAATACAATGCTGGCAGCACAAAATTCACCTACGGCAACTTGTTCCTTTCGCTTCAAGGTAACCAATTTGTCTCGTTTTCTCGCTACGCTCAAGGGCTGCAAATCGAGCACAAGTTTGGCGACTCGGGGGATTTGGTTTTGGTGACTTTTGAGACTCCTTCTCAAATCGTAACCGAGACGTTACAAGGTAACAATTCGCCTGGCCCTTATTTCTTGAGGCGAAGCCCAATCATTGAGGGGAGCGAACAAGTCAGGCTTGACGAAAGGCCGCTCCGCCGCGGCGTTGACTACACCATCGACTACAATTACGGTCAAATCATGTTTGCGACCCCTATCCCACCAACTTCAACGATCGCTGTTAGTTACGAAAGCGTCGGTTACGGCGGGGCTGGACGTTTTATCGGTTTCAGGTCAAATTGGCGAACTGGGCAAAACGGCAGGTTAGGCATAACTTTCTTGACACAAAATGTCCCTTTCACTATCACCGAAAAAGCCGAACGACGTCGTGAGGAATTCCTCGGCAACGGCACAACGGGTCCGCTCCTTTTGCAAGTCCGACCAGTGGCTGTTGGGAGCGAAAAGGTTTTTGTCAACGGCATCCAACAAACTCGTGAATTGCACTACCGAATTGATTACGCCACTGGCATCATCTCTTTCCTTCAACCAGTTCCCACCGGAGCAATAGTTGTCATTGAGTATCACCGAGCTGCTGCAACGAGAGCGACAATAGGGACTCTGAGGTTGATGGGACTTGACTGGAGTGGGGATTTGGGGGAAATTGGGAGGTTGAGCTGGCAATTCGGCATGAGCAGTGGCGGTGACAGGAACGGTTGGGCTTCGGAAATTCGTCTGAACGGGGAAAACCGAAGGCTCGCCTACACAATCCGATGGCAAAAAGTCGGTAGCGGCTTCACGAGAATTGAGAACACCGATTTCTTCCGAAACGATTCGGGTCTGGCGGCTGAACTGAGATACGAGCTTTTTCAAGGCTTATCTTTGGTGGCAGGTTGGCAAAACAGCAAAACCGCAGGTGGTCGTTACTTCGGCATCGGCGAGCAGGGGAACGTTTCTGAGAGTCGCAACCGAGACTTGAATTTAAGCCTAAGTTTTGAACGCCCCAAACTCCCGAGATTGCAAGT
>JANZZQ010000222.1 GCA_026419315.1 Armatimonadota bacterium
AGTTGGCGGTTCGGTGACAGGCGAGCACGGGATTGGGCTTGAAAAGCGCAACTTTCTGCCTTTCATGTTCACGAAAGAGGAACTTGAAGTTATGCGCAAAGTTAAGTCGGTTTTTGACCCCGGCGAGTTTTTCAATCCGGGCAAAATTTTCCCTGAGGGCGAAGAGATGGCGGAACCTCAAGTTTTAGGGAAGAGACGCCCGGCAGCAATGTAAAAGCGTGTTACCAAAGCATCCGCCGGTGTTCCCTCGCTGAGGTTTGAGGTGAAAGGGGTTGAGGTTGAAGGGAGAAAATTTGTCAAGTTTCGTTGGGGTTTGTTCGCTCGTTTTTGTCTTAGCCGCCTTTGCGGCTGTGCTGTCAGTTTACGGGGATTCGTGGTTAGTTCCATGGCACGATGAGGTTGTCATCGTCAGGTTAGCTCAAAACCTCGCTGAAGGCAAAGGTTTCAGGAACGACCTAATCAACGGCTTGATTGTCGGCGCCGACGAGAGGACTTATTGGCAGATGCCAGTTTTCCCCCTCGTCCTAAGTCTTTGGGGAAAAATCTTCGGTTTTGACCTCAATTCGCTCAGGGCTTTTAGCCGAATTGCGGGGATGGTTTCGCTGATTTTGCTATCTTTACTTTGCCGGAAATTGGGGCAGCCTTTCCCGGCAAATTTGTTTGCTGTTTTGTGGACGGCGACAGACTTGACATTTCAGTTCGCAGCGAACTTTTCCCGCCCCGATGCGTTGACAGGCTGTTTGCTCTTGCTGACAGTGGTTTTGCTCGCAAGCAACTTGCACGAAAACGCACTCGGCAGCGCCACAGTTGGTTTGCTCGCCGGTTTGGCGGTTTTCAACCACCCCATCGCTTTCCCTTGCTGGCTTGTCAGCTATGCGATAATCGTCAAGAAGTCTGGTTGGCGGAAGGGATCGTTTTTCTGTTTGCCGTTTGCGTTTTTCGCTTTCCTCTGGCTCCTCTACGCTTTAAATGGTTGGGAGATTTTTCTCGCTCAAATGAAGGCTCACTTGTCGCACAAGCGTTACTCTCTGTCTGACTTCTTGGCGTTTTTGACGGGCTTGACGGCGTGGGGCACGGAGTTTTACATCGGTGTCCCGTTGAATGCAATACCCCCTCTCTTGCCGCTTATCGTGACGGCATATGTGTGTTTGAGGGAGAAGTGGTTGGTTCCGAAATGGTTTTTGGTCTTCGCAACTGTCCTTTATGTCTCGGTGATGGTCGGTGCTGAAGCTTGGTATCCCATGCTTTTTGTGCCTTTCGGCTACTTGATGCTGGCAGCGTTTGTCAATCATTTGCTTCAAAAGGCGACCACGAAATTTGGGCGGTTTGCGATATTTGTTGGGGCTTTGCTTTGGTGGTCATATCAGGTTTCCGTCGTCACCCGTCACCTTTCATCAGTTCCACAAATTCGTGATGAGGTGGCAAACTTTTTCTCCGACCTTGAAAGCTTGCTGCCGACAAACGCCAAGGTTTTGATTGGCTCCTTTTCGCCTGACCCGACATTTGCTTTGATGGCTCGCCGCCCTGATGTTGATGTTTACGCCTTGATGCCACAACGGATGCTCAACAGGGGTGCCCTGGAACGACTGAAAACTCAACTGACTCACATGGTTTTGCTCAAAGAGGCTACTGCTGACCCGATGTTCGCAGGCAGGAAAGTCAAAAGTTGGCAGTTTGACTTCGGTGGTTTGTCAAGGGGAAAGAGAATCGTGGTATTTTTGCTATCGTTGAGTGAGAAGCGTCACAATAGTGTTTTGCGAACAAACCGACGAGAAACTTTGAGACAGGAGGCGAAAGTTGTGGTTGGCGCATTAGTTTCTGCGACGGAACTGTGGGAGCGTTTGAGCAAATTGCCGAGGGTTTCGTTAGGAGTTTTGCCGACGCCTTTGGAACCCCTTCCTCGCATCTCTGAACTTTTGGGGGTTCAGGTTTTTATCAAGCGGGATGATTTGACCGGTTTGGCTTTTGGTGGCAACAAAGCCCGCCACCTTGAATTCGGGCTTGGACAAGCAATTCACGAAGGTTGCGATGTCGTTATTAACGGCGCTGCCGTCCAGTCAAATTATTGCCGCCAGACGGCTGCAGCGTGCGCAAAACTCGGTCTCAAATGTGCCCTTGTCCTTCGCCGTCTGGCTGAAGT
>JANZZQ010000223.1 GCA_026419315.1 Armatimonadota bacterium
GGGTCAGGGATCGGGATTGAGGCTTTGAGCCGTGCGACTTGGCGGGAGTAATCTGGGTTTTGAGCGTTTGCGATGTTCTGGGCAGCGACCGCCAAAGCAGTCTGGTGAGCCAAAAGGGACTGGAGCGCTGTTTGTAAAGTGACAGACAAAGGCATGCTGCTCCCCCCTCAAACCTTTTCTTGAACCAAAGCGTTAGTGACAACTGCTCCAGATTCAGTGACAGAAAGCAACCTGACCCAGACGAGACATTGAGCGGCTTCCATCAAATTCCGGACCTCTCGCAAAGTTTCGGCATCAAGGGAGTTGCGGAGTTGCTCCCCTTCCAACTCCAAAAGCCTTTGGAGCCTGTTGGAAGTTACCTCTATTGCTCGGACATCGTCTTTGCACAAAGCAGCGACGAGGTCCGCTAACGCCCGACACAACCGCTCAGCCGTCCCATTGCGCATAGACTTCATCCTCCTAACTCGTTCAAAATCGCTTCAGCAACGGCTCTTGCATCCGGGCTGTAGTTGCCACTTTGCAACTTCTTTGCGACTTCTGCGACTTTCTGGACATCAACCTCTTCCATCTTTTGAACCATTTCGTGGAGCAGCAAAATGAGCCTCAGTTCGGCTGAAAGGATGACCGGCTCTTCCGAACGAGACAGTTCCCCCGTCGGGGCAACTGTCCTGCCCGACGCTTCAGCCTTCCCTAACCGCTCCGTTAACAACGCTTGTAACCTTGCTACTGTCTCCGGCGAGATACGCATCGGGCATCACCTCTTCGTCGCTTTGTCTATCGGCAAAAAGATGTGGCAACTTTAGGACAGTTTTCGCAAACCGCACTCCAGTCGATGAACGCTCTTTCACAACCACGCTATGGGCTTTCGCCAGCAGTCGCTGATGAAACCTCAAAGAACCGTCCTCAGAAAGAGGGGAAATTCCGACCGAATTGGACGCTCGCTTCGTTCGTCACCAACCGCTGGCTAAAGCCAGTGGCATGGGTAACAGAGCACCAACAAAATTTGGTAAAGAGAGTCGCAAACTTATCTTGGCACTTAACGAGCGTGAAGGAAAGGAGTGGTGGGAAATTGGCGAAAGTTTGGGTTGCCCTTGTTGCTGCCGCTTTGTTGGCGTTCCCTTCCTACGCTCAAGTCGTTGTCGTCCGAGATGACAAATGGGCAGCGGTAAGTCCCGAAACTCGTTCCATTGTCAATTGGCATGTGGAGAATGTTGAAAGGTGGTTGAGAAGGCTTAGAATCCCCTACCAGCGGGTGAACTCATCCGTTTTGACCTTCGGCACCGGCGATTTGTTCGTTCTGCCAGCGAACCGACCCGATGAGGGGTTGCTTTCCAAGTTGAAAGGTGCAAGCAGGGTTGTCGTTTTCGCTTTCTTCGGCAACCAAGCCTCTGAGTGGAAGCACGCCCTTAACATCAACTCAAGCAACGGGATTGTCCGCCAAAACAATTGGGTCATCGCCTTTCAACCGTTCCAACCGGATTTGTCCGACGGCGAAAAAGCGAAATTGTTGGCTACTTGGTTGCTTGACGGAACAAACTTGCCCGCTTCCCTGCAAAAGTCTCTACAATCTCGCTGGCGGGAGTGGCATCAAATTTTGCGGCAAAAGCGGCAACGGTGGCTGGAAGAAATCGGCGCCCGACCTTACCGCGACCCATCACGACGAGAGGAAGCCCTTAACTTGCTTCTCCCTCAAGTCTCGCCGCTTTCGTTTTCGCTAACCCCTGATGGGACAGTTTGGCTGAACCGATTGCAGCAACTGTCAAGAGACCACGAGCGAATTCACAAGGCTTTGGCTGTCTCTTTGGAACCTCGCGAGGGCGAGATTCGCGGGATTTGGCTTCACACTTACGCACCAACCGATTGGGAAACGGTGATGCAAACTCTGAAAAGCGCCAATCTCAACTGCCTCTTCTTCCGCGCAGGTCGTGGTGGCAATGTCGTTTACCGAAGCCGGTTTTTGCCCCGCGATCCTTGGGCTGAGAAAGGGGATTTGGACGAACTTCAGAACGCTGTAGAAGCGGCGAAGCGTTACGGAATTGAACTTCACGCTTGGCGGGTCAACTTCCACTTCGGAACTGCGCCCGATTGGTTGAAAGAGCAAATGGCGAAGGAAGACAGGCTCGTCCGCGACCCAAAGGG
>JANZZQ010000224.1 GCA_026419315.1 Armatimonadota bacterium
CGGTTTGCTTTGTCAGGTTGTGAAGGGTGAAGGTGAAAACAGCGACGGGCGTTGCGCTATCTTTTGCGCTGAGCGGGATGAAAGGCGACCACGCTTCAAGTTCAATTTCAACGGGCAAATCGGTTTCGTAGCGGACATTCAGGATGGGAAACTTGTTCTTCGCTTTCAAGCCCTTGACAGTTGGTAAATCATGGACGGGGACAGTTTGAAGCAAAGTCGCTTTCAAGTTGCGACCTTGTTTTGCCCAAGCGGCGAAAAAAGTTAGCGGCACAATTGCGCCAGAAACGCCGTGAGCGCCTGAGTTGAAGTTGTTGACAATTTGCCAAGCGACCAGTTGACCTGTGCCAGCGAAACTCAAGTTGCCGCTTCCAACCCCACCGAGCGGGAAGGCAAAAACTTTCAACCTCTCGCCTTCAAACTCCATCATCCATCGCCTCCGATCGTTTTTCACACTGCGCCTGTTTGAGAGTAGCCCGACCCTTCCGAACCCCTACAAAAATTTTGGTTCGGCGGGAGCCCAAATTTAGTTCGGCGGGAGCCTCACCCTCCCATCTTTTGGAGACAAAATTTCTTTCCGATTTGCCGACCTGCCAATTTGCCCATCTGCCCAAATTTTGGTTCGGCGTGAGCCTCACCCTCCCAATTTTGCATTCTTTGCCTTTGGGAGAGCGAATCTCCTGATGAGCCAATTTTTCTTTAGTCGGCGAAAAGCAGCGGCGAATGAAATCCGCTCACAAATTTTTTCGGGCAGGTTACACCTGCCCCTACAAAACAAATTCGCTCTTTACTTCAAATGTTGTTGGTGAATGCTTTTTCACAATCATGCTATGGGCTTTAGCCCATAGTTGCTGACGAATTTCCTTGAGCGCCGACTTTAGTCGGCGAGGGACAGGGGCGGATGAAATCCGCCCGCAAATTTTTGCAGGGGCAGGCGAAGCCCGCCCGATTACTTTTCGGGCAGGTTCCACCTGCCCCTACGAGTTTTCTCCTTTCCTTTGTTTCGCTACCACCATCAAACAAAACCGTCTAAGAGTCTTTGTTTTGTGTCAAACCTCTCATCAAGTCCGAGCCACAGAAAGGTTGAAATTCGGGAAACTTCCCTCGCAACATCGCAAGGAAAACATCAGGTGCTATGCCTTTCGGGACAGCGACAGGGTAGAAACGGTTCATCAAAGCCTTCAACCAGCGCCACAAAGGAGATGGTTTCGGTGGTTGAGGTGGTCGCTCGTAGTTGAATCTCAAAACGGTCGCTTTACCTTCTCCTGCTTCTACAAAGCACATCACGCTGCCGTCATATTGTGCAGTTGGCTCTTTGTCCTCAATCAAGTGAAGCAAGTTTTGAGCCAAAATTGGCGCTTCAAAGTGGGCTGCGGCTCCACTTTTGCTAACGGGCAAATCGGTTGCGTCACCAATAGCGAAAATTCGTTCCTGACCTTTGACTTGCAAAGTGAACTTGTCCGTTGGAACCCAACCGCCTTTATCACCTAAGCCAGAAGCAATAATGACAGGCGAACCTTTGTGGGGCGGGATGAGAATCAAAAGTTCGTAGTCCAGTTCCATCCCTTCAAGGGACAAGACTTTCCGATTTTGTGGGTCAACACTTTCCGTGTTGAAGAAAGTCTCAATTTTTATGCCCTTGCGTGCAAACAATTCTTCAACGAGCGGAGTCACTGTCGGAATGGAAAAGGCTTGTGGCAAAGGAGTGACAAAAACGATTTCGGTTTTGTCCCTCAAGTTCTTTTGCCGCAACCAATCGTCAAGAAGCAAAGTAAACTCAATAGGTGCTGGGGGGCATTTATAGGGGAAGCCAGCAATGCCGACCACTATGCGACCGCCTTCAAATTTGCTCAGCGCTTCACGCAAACTCACTGCTGCAGTTTCAGTGTAAAAGTGATGACCGCCTTCGGACAAGCCAGGAATTTCGTCTGGCATGGGGCAAGAGCCTGTAGCGATGACCAAGTAGTCGTAGTTGATAGTTCCATCGTTCAACAGTTGTAGTTGTCGCTTATCTGGTTCTATCCGTTCAACCACCGCTTTGATAAGTTGGGCAGATGGTTTAAGCAACTTTCTTTCATCGTGACGAAGTTTTTCTGGCTGTTCCCAACCGAAAGGGACATAAAGC
>JANZZQ010000225.1 GCA_026419315.1 Armatimonadota bacterium
TACGGGCTTTATCGGGAGCAACTTCGTCCGATATTGGAGACGGGAACACCCTGCATGGGAAATCATCGTCTACGACAAACTGACCTACGCTGGCAACAGGAATAACCTGCACGATTTGGAAAGTCAGCCCAACTTCACTTTCGTGCAAGGCGACATTTGTGACCGAGAGCAATTAGAGCCTTGGATAGCGAAAGCCGACATCATTGTCAACTTCGCTGCCGAGACCCATGTTGACAGGTCTTTGCTTTCAAGCGGGGATTTTGTTCGGACGGATGTTTTGGGCGTTCACACGATCATGGAATGCGCCCGCGAACATGGAACAGGGCTCATCGTCCACATCTCAACCGATGAAGTTTACGGCCCGATTTTGGACGGAAGCGCCGACGAAGATGAACCGCTAAACCCGTCAAGCCCTTACGCTGCGAGCAAAGCGGGAGGAGATTTGCTTGCCCTCGCCTATGCCAAAAGTTTTCGCGTCCCTGTCATCATCACCCGTTGCTGCAACAACTTCGGTCCCTATCAGCATCCGGAAAAACTCATCCCGCTCATGATAACGAACGCCCTGCTTGACTTGCCGCTGCCAGTTTACGGCGACGGGAGACAAGTTCGCGAGTGGATCTTCGTTGAAGACCATTGCCGCGCCCTTGACTTTCTTATTGAACACGGGACACCTGGCGGAGTTTACAATATCGGGACTGGATGCGAACGGCAAAACATTGAAGTTGTTCGGATGATTTTGCAACTTCTGGGTAAACCGGAAAGCCTGATTCGCTTCGTCGCCGACCGACCTGCTCACGACAGAAGATACTCCGTCAACTGGGAAAAATTGCGCAAACTCGGTTGGCAACCGAAGCACGATTTTGAATCAGCTTTGGCTGAGACGGTGGCTTGGTATCGCGAAAACGAATGGTGGTGGCGCCAGATTCGCGAGAGCGAAGAATTCAAGCGATATTACGAGGCAAACTACGGTTGGCGGTTGAAAGGGCAAAACAGTTAAGTCTCCCTCAAAACCTTCAGCAAATCCGGCAACAATGCCCTCAAAGCTTTCGCTCGGTGGCTAATTGCGTTTTTCTCTTCAACGCTTAACTCAGCCAAAGTTTTTCCCAATGATGGGACGAAAAACACTGGGTCGTAACCGAACCCGCCTTCACCATGTGGTTCTGTGGCGATCAAACCTTCCAACACGCCCTCGGCTTCAAGCAAATTTTTTTCCGAAAAGGCTACCACCATTGCACAACGGAACCGCGCCGTTCGCCTCTCCATCGGTATGCCTTCCAGCAACTTCAGCAAACCTCGCCATCTCTCTGCATCAGAGATGTTTTCGCCGAAAAACACCTTTGCCCTCGCGCCGGGCAAACCGCCCAAAGCGTCAACTTCGAGGGCTGTATCTTCCGCAAGCGACGGCAACCCGGATTTGCACCAAGCGTAAATGGCTTTCTCGCGGGCGACCAAGTGAATGTTGTCGCTCGCCTCTTCGTAGTCCAAAGTGATGCCCAATTTGTCGGGCGTGACGACTTCTATCGGCTCGTTTCTCAGCACAGCCAAAATTTCCCGCAACTTTCCCTTGTTCGTCGTCGCAATCAACAACTTAGCCATCTCCCACATCACCGAAACCATTTTGCGAAGCGACCCTTGCACAGTCAAGCAAGGTTCGCGTTGGGTGAATGGGAAATTGACGGCGCGAACTTTCCGCTCAAAGGGACGACATTGCACGAAACCTTTGCCAACATTTTTTTTTTGGCATCCTCACCACCGTTAAGACGGAGCGATGAATTTTTGCGGAAGGTGAAGTGAAATGGTTGGGATTGAAGGAGTGAGGGCTAAAATCAAAACCCTTGAGCATCTGCTTCCGACCGTTGCCGAGTTGAAGCGTCAAGGCAAGAAAGTTGTTTTCACCAACGGCTGCTTTGACTTGCTTCACGCAGGTCACGTCAGTTACCTCGCTCAAGCGAAATCTTTGGGCGATGTCTTAATTGTTGGGCTCAATTCCGACAGTTCAGTTCGTGCGCTTAAAGGCAGCGAAAGACCTTTAGTGCCGCAAGGTGACCGGGCATTGCTTTTGGCGAGTTTGGAGTTCGTTGATTTCGTCGTGCTCTTTGATGAACTGACTCCACACCGGCTC
>JANZZQ010000226.1 GCA_026419315.1 Armatimonadota bacterium
GTATCAACATCCATTCTCAATACGGTTGCATGAGGCCAAATTTGCTTTATTTCTTCCTCTACCTTCTGCGTACCAATTCCAAAATAGCGGATATAGTTGCTTTTGCACTTTGGGCAATAAGTGTGGCTGGCATCGTGGGGCGCCACATTGAACAAGTAGACGAACTGCAAACCGACATCCAAGGCGATGTTGCGACACTGCTCCAACACCGAGACGGGTGTTCTGGGCAAGTTGCGGAGTTTGTATTCGGGCACGAAGCGACCGAAATGGATGGGAACTTGCGCCCCCAAATTTTTTAGAACCCAAAGGCACATCTCGCGAATTTGCTTCAAATTATCGTTTAAAGTCGGCACGATCAAAGTTACAAGTTCAAGCCAAACGCCTTCACTCTTGACAGTTATTAGTGCGTCTAAAACTGGCTTGAGAGGCGCGCCGACGACTTTCCGGTAAAACTCGTCATCAAATCCCTTCAAAGCAACAGCGAAAGCATCGGTTACCTCGCACCACTCTCGGATAGGGTCACGGTTCATGAAGAGCGCCGTCGCGGCGACATTTTTCAGCCCTTCCGCCTTAGCCCTCTCTGAAATGTCCATCGCATACTCCCAAAAAACAACTGGCTCGGTGTAAGTGTAGGCGATGACCCGAATACCTTGTTCCTTCGCTTTTTTGACTGCCTCCACAGTGGAAAGATTGTAGTTGCGCAACTGGTCGGGGCGAACCTGAGATTGCTGCCAATTTTGACAGTAAAGGCACCGCAAGTTGCAACCAGCAGTGGCAATGGAAAGGGTCCGCTCGCCAGGCAAAAAGTGGTGAAGGGGCAATTTTTCAATCGGGTCAATACTGATTATGCAAGGGTTGCCGTAAGCCATCGTCATCAGTTTGCCATTGACATTTAGTCGGGTATTGCAAAGGCAGACCTGCCCATCGGAAAGCACTCAGGTGAACGGGCAAATGAAGCATTGAAGCCGGTTGTTCGGCAGCGGTTTCCACCACCGTTGCGGGACCTCCACAAACGGAGTTGAAGCGTTCTTGGTTCTCATTTGGGCGGAGACCGAAGGACAGAATCGCGAAGCAACCAACCAACCTGTGCTGCCGAAGAGCAGCGATTTTATGAACTTGCGCCTGCTTTCCATGAAAGCATCCGCTCCCTCAAACAGCTGCGAAAATTCTTCTGACGATCGCCGCATCTTCCTCTGCCTCTTCCGCGTTCATGAAACCGACCGCTGCAGCGACTACCCCCTTGACGCTGAATGTCCATCGCAACCAATCCTCAATTCGGTTTTCATCAAATCGCCCCGATGCTAAAGGTTTAATGGCGATGACCGGTTTGGTGCATTCGTTGAGAACTTGCAAGACGGCTTCGCGGGAAGGGTGCATGTAAAACCCGATTTTGTTGACTGGAACAGCCACGACTTCGCAATCGTAACCTCCCTTGACAATCATCTGCAGCCTGTCGGCTTTGTGGCAAGATGTGCCTGGAATCATGCCAGCCTCACGAACCATTGCAAAGAATCGGTCAAAGTCCTTTATTCGTCCGTTTTCAATGGGGAACGAATCCGCCCAACCTCCGTGCAAGAGGCAGAACTTTGCGCCAGCGTCCTTGAGTTGTCTGATTTGCTCCCGAATAGCTGCCGGGTCGCCCAAAGTCGTCCCGATGAAAGTCAACCTGATGCCGGTTCGCTTTTCGGTGATTTCAAGTGCTTGAAGGAGAGGTTGGTAGCAAGGTCCGAAAACGGCTGTCAACCCGAACTCAAGGCACTTGACAAAAACATCAGAAATTCTTTCGGGGGTGTAAAACTGCCTGATCCACCTATCCCTGCCCAAACTCGTGTGCGACCAACCCAAAAGGCTGTTCGTCCCGATAATGAGACGGGGCAAAGTGACGCCGGAAACGGAAACGCTTGGAAAGGGTGGGACGGAAACTGGTTTCCTGGGTTGCTCCTTTTCGCCCAATTTCCCTTCACCAGCAACAGCCAACGAAGAGAGCGCTACGGCGCTGGCGAAGCTTTTAACGAACTTTCTCCTCCCAGGCTCTTTCATCCCAATCACCTCTTCCCTTCTGTGGGCAGGTGAAATC
>JANZZQ010000227.1 GCA_026419315.1 Armatimonadota bacterium
CTTTTGAGTTTGTCAAATTCAATTCCCCAACTCCTTCAAAGCGGTGCTGCGTATGTCAGTTCCGATTTCCGCGAATTTTTCGGGGATCTCCTGACAGAGAAGGTCAGCAATACCCTGCAAAACCTGCTTCAACTCCAACTCATTTGGTGCGCTTTGCTTTTCGTTGAGGGCAAACCTGTCGGTGCTCTCCTTGTGGGCACATCACAGGAACAGTTTTCCGACGAAGAGTCACAGGCATTGGAGTTGGTTCGGCAGCAAGCAGCGATGCTATTGACAATGATTTCAAGTTGGGAGGAACAGGAAAGGGCACGAGAGAGAGCAAACCGATTTCAAGAGGTGCTCCTGAGACTCAACAGGGATTTGCCGCAGAGAAGGGATTTGGTAAGCAAGTTGAAACTAATCGCGCAAGAAACACAAGAAGCTTTAGCAGTGGACCGAGTCAACATTTGGCAAGTGTCCACCGACCGACAAAACGCCTACTGCGCAGTCGCTATTGGGGAAGATTCCGAACAACTGGTTGGGACGATTTTGCCTGTAAGTCGCTACTTGACTTATATAGCCTCCCTTGAGGACGAGCGGGTGATTGCGACCAGTTCTGTTTTAACTGACCCGAGAACTGACGAACTCGCTGACGATTATTGGCGACCCTACGGAATTGAAGCCACTATGGACGCACCCGTTAGGGTTGAAGGGAAAATTGTAGGCATCGTTTGTTGCGAGCACAAAACCTCCCGCGAATGGAACTGCTACGAGATTGGGTTTGTAGGTGACATCGCAGATCTTGTTGCCAGGGTGATTTTGGAGTCGCAACAGCAGCGCCGCGAACGATACTTGACAACCCTCTCTCAACTGGCTTTGCAAATGTTGGTTGCAACTGACTGGGAAGGGGTGTTGCCCGTTTTCTTGGAGGACATGGGAAGGGTTGCCGAGGCTGATAGGTCTTTCCTCGCAAAGCTAACAGTTGATGAAAGCGGTCGCGAGGTCATACAATGCTTGGGCATCTGGAGCGCCGACGGTTCCGTTGAAGAAGAGCGTGAATTTTTGTTGGACGAAGTCGGCACACCATACCAAGTTTCCGCGTTGAGGACGGGAGAACCGATTTTCAGCGTTGTGCGGACTTTGCCCGAACCTTACAGAAACTTCTACGAGCAACGAGGCGTAAAAGCCATTCTGGCTGTCCCCATTTTCGTTGAAAGCCGTTGGTGGGGTGTTTTGGGGTTTAGTATACGACGGGCAGAGCACTTTTGGGATGAGGTGGACATAGCGATTTTGAGAATCGCTGGAAGTCTGCTGGGAAGCGTGATTGAAAGACAACAAGCGATTGAGCGCCAGTTTGAGCAAGAAAGGCAATTCCGTGAGTTGGTTGAAAACGCAACTGTCGGCATTTACAGAAGCACTCCTGAAGGTCAATTGCTCATGGTAAACCCAGCTTTGGCAAGGATGTTCGGTTATGATTCGCCCGAAGAGATGATGGCTTCCATCACCGACCTTTCCACCCAAGCTTACGCTGATCCGTCCTATCGCGAAGATTTCAAGCGAATGGTAGCCGAACAAGGCTTCGTTCAGAACTTAATAATTCCACTGCGGCGGAAAAACGGAGAAACTTTCTGGGCAGCAGTTAGCGGTCGCGGAGTTTATGCACCAAACGGTAAATTGCTTTACTATGAAGGCTTCATCTTAGATGTAACTGCCCGCAAACGGGCGGAGGAGTTGCTCAAACAGCGAATCACCCAACTTCAAGCCCTTTACAGGCTCTCCTCTTCCCTCCAACAACTTGACGACCTTGGTGAGATCCTCGCGGGGGTAATGAGGTGCGTGAAAACCGCAACAAAGGCGGAAAGGGCTTTCGTCGCCCTTGTGGACCCCGATGGGAAGATGAGGTTCAAGGCCGCTCAAGGTTTTTCGGAAAGGTTCAAACAAACCCTTGAAGACTTCTTCTCAAAATCGTCAAACGCCTGGGTCATGCAACCGTTAGTGGTCGCCGATGTGTCTCTTGCTTCCGATTTAGGAAGCCTGCAGCAAGTTTTCTTGGACGAAGGCATAGGTTCATACTCTGTCTCTTATACACATC
>JANZZQ010000228.1 GCA_026419315.1 Armatimonadota bacterium
ACATACAACGCTTCCGTCTCAACCTCCGGGAACTCTTTAGCCAATTCTTCAAAAACCCGCCGCCATAAACCGTGTCCGACCGTCATCACATTTGCTTTGTCAACGAGGGTGACTTTCGCTGGCTTTCCTCTTTCGAGTGCCCGTTTGGAAGCGAGTTCGAAAGCATATCGGATAATGCGTTCCGTTCCTCTGCGAGTGTAAATTGCGGGTTGAATTGCAACTTCGTTTTCAGTGTTCGGTTGGAACGCTGTCCCCTCAAGGGCATAGACATCTTCGGTGTTTTCGCGAATAACGACAAAGTCAATGTCGTCGGGTGTCTTATCTTTGAGCGGGCATTCAACACCGGGGTAAAGTTTGACAGGTCTCAAGTTAACGAACAAGTCAAGGGCAAAACGAAGTTTGAGCAAAATCCCTCGCTCCAAAACACCCGGCGGGACATCCGGGTGACCTATTGCGCCGAAGTAAATTGAGTCAAAGCCCTTAAGTTCCTCAAGGATGCTGTCGGGCAAAGTTTCACCTGTGCGCAGATAGCGTTCCCCTCCGATGTCAAAAGTCACAGTTTCGTAACTTACCCCTTCCTCCCTACAGGCAACTTCCAAAACTTTCAAACCTTCCCGCACCACTTCAGGACCAATCCCGTCGCCCGGGACAACGGCGATTTTGTATTTTGCCTTTGCCACTGCCTGCACCTCCTTTAAAAGGCCGAAACAATTTGGGGGAATCTGCTTGTCAATTTTGAGGCAGCAATTCCCCTCACGCATGGAAGTCGCCGTCAGTGAATATGGCGCTAAACTTGATATGGTGAAAATGCAAGGAGGGCGAAGGGACATGACTACGCCTCGTGAGCAACTTGTCATCTTGGTTCTTGCGGTCATAGTTAGTGCGGTTTTGCTTTGGGCTTTCGTCCAACCTCACCGGCAAGCCATAGGTGACTTGGTCGTGATGCCCATCGAAACAATTGAAGCCCACGATTCACCAATAACGGCGATATCGCTGTCTCCAGATGGAAAAATTTTGGCGACGGCTGCAAAGGATTACGCCATCAAATTGTGGAAATTGCCCGAAGGCAAACTCCTCCGAACCCTCACCGGTCACACAAGGAGCATCATCAGGCTCCAATTCACTCCCAACGGCGAGAATCTCATCTCGGCCTCCGCCGACATAAGTGTCCGAATGTGGTCAGTGAGGACAGGGAAAATAGTTAGGCAATGGGATGCAGACCACACTGTTGATTGGCATACTGGATGGATTCAGGCGATAGCCGTTTCCACCGACGGAAAGTTTCTCGCCACAGGCAGTCGCGACACAACCGTTAAAATTTGGGACTTGACAACTGGTGAGTTACTGAAAAACCTTTGGGGACACTCAGATGCGGTCACCGCTTTGGCTTTCCATCCAATTGAAAAGAACTTGCTCGCCTCAGGGAGCACAGATGGGTCAATCGTGATTTGGGATGTTGAAACCGGGAAACCAAAATACAGGCACCCAACATTTAACGCTTACGACCCTTACGACATGGAGTTTTCACCGGATGGGAAGTGGTTGGCGATTGGCGCTTACGCGAGCAAAGGTGTTAGGGTGATTGACTGGAAGAAAGGAACTTTGGTTGCATGGGGAATGGGGATTGAAGGAACAGTTTGGGATATTGCTTTCAGCCCAAATGGCAGAATCGTTGCTGCGGGCGCAGGCGACAACGCGGCGTGGATCTATGATGTCACTCGCACCGACGAACACAAAATCGCTCTCAGGTTGCGCACAATCCGAACGAACATTGGCAGGCAAGCAGGCGCCGATATTTGGGGCGATATTCGCGGAGTCGCTTTTACACCTGACGGAAAAGTTTTAGTGACAGCGATGGAAGACGGAAAAGTCCGCTTGTGGAGGCTGACGGGTATTGTCGTGAACCTTCCCACCCCCAAGTTGCCTTCCTTGTCTGACCCGCACGGACATGAGCACTGATGCCTCCTAAGGAGAACTTCGTTTGTGAATTGAGAGAAAGTGGATTGGGGATGGAAGGTGAATGTGAATGACGGGCGAACGAACGGCTTTAACG
>JANZZQ010000229.1 GCA_026419315.1 Armatimonadota bacterium
CCTTGAAGTCTTGACCGATGCTCCAAATTTTGAAACCGTTCCTCAAGCGTTCATATCGCAAGGGCTTGCCATCAAAGGGGTCAAGAGGCACAGATGGCAAGTATTGGGGCACAAGTTCCTGCAGCGTCTCAGGGTAACGCCCGTTTTCTCGCCGATACAAACGGAGAGCAATTGCAACTTGAGTGAGTCTTTGCAAGGCGTGGAAATTAGCGGCTTTGAGAAAGGCTTGAGGGAATGAAGGCACAAGCAATTTGGCAACAGAATTTTCGTCCCAAACTAAATGCACACCACCCAAATTCAGTCCTTGGGCGGGTCGGCTAACTTCACGCTGCCACTGTTCCTCCAGTTGATTCAACTTCTTCCAGTCGTAGGGCACTCCTTCGCGAATGAGGCTTAACACTGCCTCGTAATACTTTAACGACTTCAACTCGTTTTGGGCTATCATGGCGTTTTTGCTCTTCAACCAAATCGCCAAGTTCACCTGAAAAGGGGGATAACCGCTCATGTTGGTCACTTTGTTCAGCAATTTTCGCGAAGCCTTCCTCTTCATCCAGTCGCAGGCGATGATGGTGAACACCCGTTCCGATTGAACCGCCTTAGCAAAGTCACGGTCAATGTCCCAAGCCAATAGCTCTGACAAAATTGCCCGATAAGATTGCGGCGAAGCGTCAACATCCGACAAGATTTGCCGCAGTCCGTTAATGGAGATGGTGAAAATTGCCCCCTGAACGAGGAAACCGATGACCCCTGACGGTTCATCGCCCATCCTCCGAACCAATTTCAACGCTGTCAAGTGACTTTCAACCGCACCGTCAACATCTCCCTGTTGTTTTCGCCACTTGCCTTCAGCGACCAGCAACCTCGCAAATTCGCGAAACTTAGAAAAGTGAGGGAAGGTGATTGTCATAGGGTTTTCCACACTCCAATCGGTCATACGCATGTGCGGGTAACTGAGGGCTTTGCGCAAAGTTTGAAGGGCAGGGCGCACTTCCTGAAGGGTCTTTTGAACATCGGCGAGGTTGAGAGTTTGGTTTGGTCGGGAGGAAATGAACTCGTAAACACTATCCCAAATCAGACGCGGCAATTTCTTTTCAGCCATTTCCAATTGGGTGATGGCGTATCTGTAGAACAAAGTCCCATCCTGGGACAGCGGAACAGGCGGGAGCAAATCCGAAAGTTTCGTCGGTTCGCCCATTCGCTTTAACCTCGCCAATTCTTGTTGCACTTCTCGGGAGGGTGAACTTTGCCATACCTTATATCCTGCCCACGCCACCAGCAAAAAAACGAGAGCGCCGGTGACACCAACCCATCGCCTCATTGTCAATCCCCTCCCTTCGCTTCGGGATAAGGTTTTCAACAGACGGACTATAAGTTGCTCGGGTCGGTTTGCCCTTTCCGCTATGGGAATTGAACCAAAGTTATGACCTCATAACCTTGCAACTTCTCACGCCCTTTCAGGTCGGTCAATTCAATGACGAAGGCGAAGGAATCAATGATCCCGCCTGCTTGAAGGACGAGCCTCGCCGCAGCGTGAGCGGTTCCACCGGTAGCCAGAAGGTCGTCCATTATCAAAACCCGCTGACCAGGCTTGATAGCGTCAACATGCATTTCAAGCGCCTCAATTCCATACTCAAGGGCGTAGTGGACTTTGTAGGTCATGTAGGGCAATTTCCCGGATTTGCGAAGGGGAACGAAACCTGCCCCCAGTCTGACCGCAAGGGGAGCAGCGAAAATAAAACCTCGCGATTCCACTGCCGCAATGACATCAATTTTCCTGTCTTTGTAAATCTGCTCAAAAGTGTCAATGACGGCTCGGAAGAGGTCTGGATTTTGAAGGACAGGCGTGATGTCTCTGAACAAAATGCCTGGCTTTGGGAAATCAGGGATGTTGCGAATCGTTTCCTTCAACCCAGATACGACAGGAACAGCCGCCATCGCTCCTCTACCTCCTTGCCTATCGCCGGTTTTTCTCCGAATTTAACCAAATGAAAAGTTTGCCGCTCGCAAACTTGCCCGACTAAGTCCTGGACGAG
>JANZZQ010000230.1 GCA_026419315.1 Armatimonadota bacterium
AGATGTGTATAAGAGACAGGTATTGACTCAATCAATTGCAACGCTTTTACGACATTTTCTCTCTCGCCTTCAATCAGCAGCCTAACTGAACCTTCAGCACCGCCAACTCCTCCACCGGCAATCAGGGTCGCATCAACATTGCAAAGCAACTTCAATGCCTCTATTTCCGTCACGATTGTCCCAGTGACAGGGACAAGCGGTGGTGTCTCGTTCAAAACCTCATCGCCGTCAAGCGCCCTTGTTTTGAGACTGAGCGTTTCAATGTCTTCGTAGACGAGTTTTTCGAGCCCGACAGGAATGACGAACTCAATTCGCCTCGCAATCACAATGCCGATGGTCGCCCCAATTGTTCCACCTTCAGGGTGCCCGACGAGAATACCTGCGACTTTCCGCTTGTAGTCAAGAGCATTTGCTCCCTTGATGAAAACATCACCGCGCTTCATCTGCTTAACAGCCTCAATAACCGTCAAGCCATCAACCGGTTTGCCGTTTTTGAGGACCACATCGGGCAGTTTTTGCTCCCTCCAGCCTGTCGTGTGCATTGTTTTCTGGGGGAGTGTGATACCGATGGTGTAAGCGGGTTTGTCAATGGGTTTACCGAGCAATTCCTCAACAATGTAAGCGTTCGTTGTGCCTTTTGCGATCGCGATCATTCCGTTGCGCAACGCCTGTTGAACCGATGGAAGTGCTGCCACGCCCTTCGCAATTAACCGCTTTGACTCGGAAACAGTCAGCACCACACTTGCCTTCGCCATAATCGATCACCTCAACGCAAACTTTTAACACCACTTCACCTTCCCTTCGCGACTAACCACGAACCCAATTTTTCCTCAGGAGGTCGCAATTGCGGTGTCAGGGGCGAGCACCGATTCTTCCGGGAAATCTTAGTGTCCGAAGCCGGAAAGCATCAAAATACCCAAAACCGCTGTCAAGATGCTGGCAACAAAGCGTTCGTGTTTTTCCTGAAGTTGCGGGACCAATCGGCTCCAACCTTTGTGAACCATCATGACAACTGAAACGAGCAGGATAACAGTGAACGAACCGCTGACAAGAATAACTGTCAAGGCTTTGAACCAACCGAACTTGACTGCGGCTGCGAAAAACACCGGCAGTAAGCCTTCACACGGGGAAAGGGTCAAAGCGGCGAATAGCCCAGCCAAAGTTACAATTTGGCTGCTATCTCGGGAATGTTCGCATTCCGGGTGGTGGATGTGGCGGTGTCCGTAAAGCTGAGGTGCGAAGAGAAAAGTTGCAGCCAAGACCAGCAGAACAACACTTGCTATTTTGGCTGCACTCTCGCGGAAAAAGTGAGCCACACCCTCGCCGAGCAAACTCACGATGACCCCCAACCCAATTGTCACTGCTGCATGAGCGAAGGCAACGAGGAACGTAAAACGAAGGAGTTGAGAGGTTGACCAACGGTGGAGCCGAGCCGCAGCGACGATAGGGAACCAGTGGTTTGGCAGAGAGGCATGGATAACCGCCGTCGCTATTCCAGCACCGAGAAACCACAGGAAATTTGTTTCGTTCATCGGATGTTCCCCTCCAAAAGCGCAACAACTTGTTGGGGTGTCAGTTCATTCAAACTGTCAACAACCAAGTCAGCACCTGCTTCTTGTAAGGATTTTCGCGGGTTCGTCGTAGTTACGGCAACGCACTTCATTCCTCCTCGCTTCGCAGCAATGACACCTGCAACGGCATCTTCAAAGACCACGCACCTTTCCGGCGGGACACCAACTTTTCGAGCAGCAGCAAGGAAAACTTCTGGGTCAGGTTTGCCTTGCCTGACATCTTCTGCACCGACGAAAGCATCGAACAGTTCGCCCAAGTTCAGTTGTTCTATCGCGAAGGCGATGTTAATCTTCGGCGTTGAGGACGCAATAACCAATTTGAAGCCCAGTTCCTTCAACCCACGAATTAACTCCATCGCTCCCGGCAACGGGACTAACCTGCCGCGAGCAACCTCTCGGT
>JANZZQ010000231.1 GCA_026419315.1 Armatimonadota bacterium
CTCTCGCAAGTCTTTCGGCTCATAAACGAGTTCGTATTGCTCGGTGACATAGAGGGGACGGTTTGTCTGCAACTCGTAAAATCGCGCCCAGCGACCGTTGGGAAGTTGGGAGCGTTTGAACCATTCAAGGGCTTTGGGGACAGGGCGCAGGTATTTTTCTTCGCCCGTTACGATGTAAAGTTCAATCAGCGTTTGAACAGCATTTGCTGACTCCGCCGCCGCAATTGCCGGTGGTTCAAACCTTCGCCCCCACGCAGGTTCCATTTGGAAGTTGTATTGCTGTGCCCAAGCAGGTTGAGGTTCAGGCATTTGAGCGAGGATAAGGAAATCCCCTCCCTTGAGGGCAGCCTTGAGGTATTCTTGTTTGCCGTAAATTCGGTATGCCTCAAGCAATGTCTGGATGAGGGTCCCTAAAACGCGGTCGTTGAGGGTGTAAAGGCGCCAATACTCGTATCCCTTGCCGGGATGGGTTCTCGGCCAATCTTTTGGGTATCTTGCAGGCATGACCGGGAACTTCTTCGGGTCATGTGGGACACCATCATATCGTTGGGGCCACGCTCCATTCGGATATTGAGCCTCTATCAATTTCGCCAATCCATATTCAACTGCCCTCCGGATTTCCTTGTCCCGCCCTTGCAACGCTACATCCAATCTCATCAAAAACCTCAACGCACTTTGAGTGGTGTCGTCATCGTATATGCTTCGATTCCTCCTTTTCCTCGGTTCTCGGTCCCCTGCCTCAACGTCTTTGCGGTAAAACCACCTCCCATGCTGCTCCGGGTTGAAATCAATCCGGTAATCCCAGCCACCAGAGGCTAATTGAGTTTTTGTCAAGGCTCTTGCAACTTCAATTGCGGCGTCCAAGTAGGTTTTGTCGCCAGTTGCTTCATAAGCCCGCAGGTAAGCCATCCCTACGGAAGGAGTTCCTGGAGGTTGAATCCAGCCCTCAGTCTCCGACGCTTCACTTTCACCCCACCGCCTCTTGAGGTCAGCAGAATAACGCCAAACATAACTTCCGTTGACGGCAACTTCTTTGCGGAAGAAATTGACCGCTTTGCTCAAAGCAAGTTTCGCTTCCTCAACGAGTGGGTATTGGTTGTATCCGCAGGAAGTCAATACTGCGAGCACTAAGGCCATCGCAACCCCCTTACGCATGTTTGGCTCACCACTCTTCCTCCCTTTTGGCCTGAACTTTGCCTGCTTCTCACTATTGATTTTCCCGATTCCGTGTGCTATCTAAGAATTATGGTGCTCGGTAAGGTTGGACGCTGCGGTTGACTTCAAGGTGGGCGGGTGGCGGAACTGGTAGACGCGCTGGACTTAGGATCCAGTGGTTCAAAGCCGTGCGGGTTCAAGTCCCGCCCCGCCCACCATTTGTTGTTTTTTCGGCGATCAGCTTTCATCGCCTTTTTGCCTTCCATGCGACAGGAAAAAAATTTTGTTTTGCAGACGCTTTCTCGCACTTGACATCCGGGCTTTTCGGAGTTATTCTTTTTGTGCGCTGAAAGCCTTATGGTTGCACGGCCCCGTCGTCTAGCCTGGTCTAGGACACCGGCCTTTCAAGCCGGAGGTCGCGGGTTCAAATCCCGCCGGGGCCACTTTTCTCTTTTCCCAACAAAACTCAAGCCCTCGAATTCGCTCCACAATTTTGAATGCCCCAATTTCACTGGAAGCACCCCACAAACACTGTCCTTCCAACCCGAAACGATGCAGACACATGTTTGGCTTCGGGACGAGCAAAGACGAACTTGGAAATTTGGCGAAATTCGGGAAGGCTCTGTGGAATTCGCAGATGGGGGAGATAAAAGGCTTTGAGATTGCGTCAAAATCAAAGCGGTGAACTTTCATGGATGTCGTTGAGAAACTTCAAGTGCTTGTAGGCGACGCTGCTTTTGAATGCGAAGGCGGGAGAAGTTTCTCTGCAAGAGCAGTTC
>JANZZQ010000023.1 GCA_026419315.1 Armatimonadota bacterium
GCCAAACGATGTGAGCGACATCCCCTTGGCTTTCTTTCTGTATCACTGAAGCGATGCTGACTTGGTTATTGCCGAAAACTGAAGCAATTCTCGCCAACACGCCGGGTTTATCAACAACATCCATTCTCAAGCAGAAGCGACTTTCAATTGCCGGTATGGGCTTGAGTTTCGGGTTAACTCGGCATGTGCAAACGATTCTCGCTTTTGAGCCGAAGACTATGTTTCTTGCAGCATCAATGATATCGCTGACGACGCTGTTTCCCGTTGGCGGACCCCCAGCGCCTTGCCCGTAGAACATAAGCCGACCGACATTTTCGCCCTCAATCATGATGGCGTTGAATTGGTCACTGACCGCTGCCAACGGATGAGTTTTGGGAACCAAGGTTGGGTGAACCCGAAGTTCAATAACTCCGTCCTCTTGCTTTGCGATTGCCAGCAACTTTATGGCGTAGCCCAACTCGTCAGCGTAGCGGATATCGGCGATGTCAATGTTTCGTATCCCTTCACGATGTATGGCGTCAACTTTTATTCGGAAACCGAAGGCGATGGCAGCAAGGATAGCGATTTTGTAAGTTGCATCGTGACCGTCAACATCGTCGCTGGGGTCCGCTTCCGCGAATCCTTTCTCTTGTGCCTCTTTCAGTGCTTGCTCAAAACTCAGTCCATCCCTGCTCATGCGGGTTAGGATGTAGTTCGTTGTGCCGTTGACAATACCGACAATCCGGTGGATGGTTTCGCCAGCGAGGCTTTGTTTGAGGGCCGAAATAATCGGGATGCCACCGGCAACGCTTGCCTCAAAGTAAACATCTGTGCCCATCTCTTTTGCGATGTCTAAAAGTTCGCTCCCCCGCTTTGCGAGCAACTCCTTGTTTGCCGTAACAACGGATTTTCCTTGTTTGAGGGCTGTGACGAGCAAGTCAAATGCGGGTTCTAACCCACCCATCACTTCAACAACAATGTCAACTCTCGGGTCGGTAACAACACTGTAGGTGTCGGTCGTGTAGATTTCAGGGGGCAAGTTCACAGGGCGCGGCTTCTTCGGGTTGCGAACGGCAACCTTGACAATTTCAAAGCGGCATCTTGCCCTATGTTCAATTGTGGCGGCGTTTTTCAGCAAGATGTTGGCTGCCCCGCATCCAACAACTCCCATTCCGAGAAAACCCAATCGAACAACCGATTTATCGTCCGGCAATTTCCCTCACCTCGGTGCTACAAAAGTTTAACGCACAGTTTTGAAATCGCTCATTCCCCCCTGATAACCCGAACCTCCCAATCGGTTAAATCCAAAGCGTCAATCCGGGCATCCCCGGATGTTTCCAAAACCCAACCCTGCCCATTTCGGAAAGTTTGGGTTGAAGCAAGCGGGATGGAAATGAAATCGTTTCCTGTCGCCCCAAGTGCGTCAAAACCCCTGCGAGGCGTGTTGTCGTAGGGGTTCGTCTTAATTTCGTCCACGCTGATGAAGTTCAGCTCCAGCCTTTCAGGTAAAGGGTTAGGCAGAGGGAAGAACTGACGAAGGTCAATCGTTACGCGAATTTGGTTTGGCTGTGGGAAGGCAAGGTCAAGAGGAGGTCCCATAGGTTGGGCAGTGAATGGTGGGGCAAAAACTTGAATGCGAAACACCTGGGCAGATTGTCGGAAAATTTCCACGAAAAAGTGAATGCGCGAGCCAAGGTTCTCATCCAAGGGAACTCCCCATCCGTTCCCCCAAGGCCGTGTCAGCGCCGGCAAAGGTCCAGTTGTCGGGTCACCATCGTCGTCAATGGCGATGTAGTAGAAGAAGTTATGGTCAACGGGCGCAGCGTAAGTAAGCGTTATGACCAATCTGTCTCGCGATATTGGCGTTGGCGGTTGTTCCGGAAACTTAGCGCAACCGGCGAGCCCCAACACTAAACCCGCAATCCACAACAAGCGCGGCATCATCGATACCCCCTGTGGTCTTCGGCCAGGTTTAAAAAACCCCGCTTTCCGGACGATAACTAAATGGTGGGTTCTAATGTCCAAATTCCTTGAACGCTCGGACCGACAAAAAGGTTGACGCAAAGGAAGGGAGCGAGAAATGGACTTGTTCCAACGCCATCCAAACAACCCTATCTTAACGGTCAACGAATTGCCAGTTCACGCCATTGCAGTTTACAACCCTGGGGTTGCTGAGGTGAACGGGGAGGTAGTGCTTTTGCTGCGGGTTGAGTTAGCTGACGGGCGTTCAAGCCTTTATGTGGCTCGAAGCAAAGATGGAGTGAACAATTGGGAAATCAGTGACACGCCTCTGTTAGCACCGGATGACCCAGACAACCCAATCGCTGAGTATGAGACGATTGGCTGCGAGGACCCTCGCATCACTTACATTGAAGAGTTAGGCGAATGGCTTATCGCTTATGTGGCTGTTTCCGACGCGGGCCCTGCGGTTGCTTTGGCTCGGACAAAGGATTTTCAAACTGCGGAGCGAATAGGAATTGTCCTTGCACCACCCAACAAAGACGCTGCTATTTTCCCACGCCGCATCAACGGCCGGTGGTTCATGTTGCACCGACCGATGTCTTGGGGAGTAGAGCACATATGGCTCGCAGAGTCTCCAGACCTGATTCATTGGGGCAATCCAAAAATCGTTTTGAGGGAGCGAGGCGGAACTTGGTGGGACGGTGTCAGGGTCGGCGCAGGCAATGTCCCCATTGAGACACCTGAAGGCTGGCTCATCATTTACCACGGCGTTAAGGAAGTCGCCGGGACACCAAGCTACAGGCTCGGTTTAGCCCTTCTCGATTTGGACGACCCATCAAAACTCATTGCCCGGTGTCGTTACCCGGTTTTCAGCCCCAACGCCGACTACGAACGCATTGGCAACGGGCTAAACATAGTGTTCACATGCGGTGCGTTGGTTCGCGGCAATGAAGTTTGGCTCTACTACGGTGCTGCCGATACTTGCGTTGGACTGGCAATAGCGAAATTAAGCGACTTGCTTGAGGCAGTCAAAAACAACACGCTGCAAGAGCGTTCATTCAGGCTTCAGTATCGGTAGTTTGGCTAGGCAGCGGATTTTGTTCCGTTTGTTCCCTCAAGATCACCCTGATCTTGGTTATTCGTCGGCGCTGAATTTCCTCAACGATGAAAATGGCATTGGGCGTGACCAGCTTCTCGCCGATTGAAGGCAACTTTCCAAGTTCGGTGAAAACGAAACCGCCGACGGTGCTGAACTCGCCTTCGGGCAATTCAATCCCCGTCAACTCCTCAAACTGGCGTCTGTCCATCCTCGCGTCAACGAGGAATGTTCGTTCGTCAATTTGAACGCCCAACTCTGACTCCCGGTCGTGCTCGTCTCTCAGCTCGCCCACAATTTCCTCAACGATATCTTCAAGGGTCACCAATCCGGAAGTTGCACCGTGCTCATCCAAGACAACAGCGATGTGGGTTTGTCTCGTTCTCATCTCCTGCAAAAGTTCGCTGACGGGTTTGGTCTCAGGGACAAAATACGGCGCCCTCGCAATTGCCCTCGGTTCAATTGCTCTTTCGCCGTCAGCAATTTTCGCCAAGATGTCGTAAGCGTAAACGATTCCGACAATGTTGTCAAGGTTGTCTTCGTAAAGCGGTATCCGGGAGTGACCAGTCTGTATGACCGTTTGAAGCACATCGTCCAGGGAACTGTCAACGGGCAGTGCCACAATGTCTGGTCGGGCGACCATTATGTCGCGCACCAAAATCTCATCCAACCTCAAAACTCGTTCGGCAAGCATGAATTCTTCGGGTTCAATTGCTCGAGACTCAACACCCGCTTCCAGCAAAGCCGAGAACTCATCCGGGCTCAATTTGGGCTGGCGGTTGGGGTTAAACCCCATTGCCATTAAAGTTTTGCTCGCCACCGAGTAAACGAAAGCGTTAATGGGGTGGAACAGCCGGGCGAGAAGTTTCCAAACCCAAAGCCACCGGACCAAAAGGACTTCAGCCCTCGCTGCCCCAATGCTCTTCGGCAAAACCTCGCAGAAGGTCAAGATGAAAACAGCCATGCCTATTCCAGCAATTTCACCCCAACCGTGCCAATTCACCTCAACTACATGGGTCGTGAGGGCCGATGTCAGCAAGATGAGCAAAGTGATGCCGACAAGCAAACTTGACAAGTTTGATCGGTCGTTCAAAAGCTCCCAAACCTCTCGTGCATTCCGAGACCGTTGTTGGTGGAGGTATGCTCGTAGCCGTCCCCTGTTGACAGCCACTATGACCGCTTCGCCAAGCGAGCAAAGGAATATGGTGACCAACATCACCACTATGAGCAGCAATTCAATTGAAACGAGCACCCTGCTACTCATCAACTGTCAACCCTCCGATTGCCTCCGCGAGTTTGCAGTGAGTCAAGGATCAACAGCGGAGCGGCGAGAAATCGGCGCTTGAGTGGCAAGGGCAAATATCGCCTCTGCGCTTTGCGTTTTGTGTCCAACCTCGGGCTCCGCTCTGCCTTGCGCCTTGAGAACTCGGTAAAAAAACCTCCAAACAATCGGGCAAAGGTGACACGATTGCAGCGAGGCAGAAGTAGGGCTCAAATTTGCTCGCCCGTGAACTTAATTTTGACCCAAGAGATTCGCCTTCCCCTCATTTCGGCTACCTCAATGATAACATTGTCAAGTTCAACTTGGTCACCCACTTGAGGCAACCTTTCAAGGTAGGCGACGACGAGTTCAGCGAGAGTGTCGTAGTCCTCCTCGGGCAATTCAACCCCCAAATACTTTTCAACTTGCCTGATGCTTAACGGTGCACGGACCAAAAACTCGTTGTCGCTGATCTGCTTGACGGAGGTTTCCGCAACATCATATTCGTCGTAAATTTCGCCCACGATTTCCTCGAGCAAGTCTTCAACGGTGACCAAGCCTGCGGTTCCACCTTCCTCGTCAAGGACAATCGCTATGCCTTTTCTTTGCCTTTGCATTGTTCGCAACAGGTTATACGCCCGTTGGCTTTCCGTTGCGAAAAGGGGAGGGCGGGAAAGTTCGCCTGCGGTTTTGTCCCGTTCGCCACGATACCATGCAGCCAAAACGTCCTTTGCGTGCAATATGCCGACAATTTCGTCCCTTGTGTCCCGGAAGACGGGGAGCCGACTGTGACCAGACTGGCGCATCATCCTCATTGCCTCGTCAAGCAAAGTGTCGTGCCTAATTGCGACCATATCGACGCGGGGCACCATGACCTCGCCAACGCGAACCTCTTTGAACTCAAGGGCGCTCGCCAGCATTTGCTTTTGCTCTTTCGTTATAACACCTTGCTGTTCCGCCATGTCCAAGGCAGCAAAAATTTCACCCTCAGTCACCAAAGGCGGATTGTAAGCATCCCTCACACCGAAAAGCAGAAGCGCTCCCTTGACAATCGCTTCAACGAAGTAAAGCAGCGGCAAAAGTAACTTTTGGAACAAAGCTACCCACCGAGCAACCGAAAAGGCAACGACATCAGCATAGGCTGCTCCGTAAATCGCCGGCATGATGTCAACGAAAGTCAGGACGAAGAAGGCAAAAGCGAGGGAGACGAAAGTGGAGAAACCGGGGACCGAAATCGTTTTCGCCCAATCCAAAGCCAAAGAAGTCACCAATGCTTCAGCGATGTAGTCGGAGAGAGTGATGCCAGTGATTAAAGTCGCAATCAGCATTGGCGGATTTTTATACAGGCGCAAGACTCGGTTGGCGTCTTCATTGCCCTCTTCAGCGAGATGCTTCGCTTTAAGCTTCCCGACCCCAAGCAACGCTGTTTCCGAAGCAGAAAAAAGGGTTGAAACCCAAAGCAGCAAAGTTGCCAGAGCGAGTTTCAACGCTGCCGTCACGACATCGTCACTACTCATGACCACACTACCTCACGTTCAAGTTTCGCATTCTGGCACACTTTGATTATAGCCCGGTTGCCGCTGGAGAATAGGGGGGCGGAAGGTTAATCGTCATCAAACCGGCGGTGCCAACCCCGCCTCCACATTTTTCCCTGTCTGCCTTTAAACCATCCGAAAAATTGACCTAAAGTAACAGCCAAGCCGACAAGCAAACCGAAGCCGGCAAACGGCGACATCAAGAGCAAGGCAAGTCCAGCGATTCCCAAAGCCAAACCAACAGCCAGGAGCACCGAAATGACTGTCCCAAAAGTGAAAGCGAGAACTCCCAAGACAAAGATGGCTACGGGCAGCCCGAAGATTCCCACCAAAACCAACCCTAACAATTTCCCCCAGTTTGAACCTTCCCTTTTCGCCTTTTGTTCCTGTCTTTGCCTTTGGGCGTGAAACTCTCGCAGTGCTTGCTCCAAAAACTCGGGTCGGATCCCAGCCGCCATTGCGCCTGCCCTCAGAGCGTCATGTCGGATCCGCTCCCTTTCCATTCCTTCCTGCCTTTGCTCCGCTTGAGCCTGAAGTTCCGCCGCTCTTTTCAAGATCTCGCGGACTTCTTCGCGGCTGTAACCTTCCTGAGCCAACCTTGTTGCTTGCTTGAAAAAAGTTCCCCACATGTCTGAAACCTCCCAAGTCAATTATGAGGCTTCAAAGCCCTTGAAGGATAGCCTTCTGACGCCACACCGTTTCTCGCACCTGTGCAGTGTTTGTCCCTCCACGCTACACTTTTCAATGCCCAATTCGTTTACCAAGGAGGTGGCGAGAATGCGAGGGGATGATGCTAAGATGTCGCGGCGTAAATTCTTGGCTGTTGGAAGTTTGACTATTGCCTCCTCTGCGCTTAAGTTTTCGGCAGAAAAAGCCTTACCCACACCACCTGATTTTCGCCTTGGTGGTCGTTCCCTTGTCGTTAAGCCCGTTTTGACTTATGGTGTCTACCGCCGCGTGGAAGCGACAAGTTGGCGACCTTGGGGCGGGATTGAGACCGAAGCCGATGCCGATAAGGAACTATCCCACATCCGCACCGAACTGCAACGATTGAGGGCGAAAGCCGATTTCCCCGTCCGATTCCTTGAACCCAGCAAGGTCTCAAACCCAGTTCAAGTTGCTACTTTGACCGACCTTGACAAAGCAGATGCAATTTTGGTCTACGCTGCCGGTGCTTGGATTGACACTCTTCAGGCTCTCGTTGACAGGGGTTTGCCGACAATTTTCTTCGTCCGCTTCCGAACTGAGCCTTACTACCTTTGGCACGAAATCATTCACGCCCGATTCCTTCGCAGCCATACCGACAGGCTAATGCAAAAGCGAGTTTCCTACGGCGATGTCGTTGTTGACGATTACGGTGAACTGCTTTGGCGTCTCCGGAGCCTTTACGGGCTAATCAACGTTTTGGGGCGCCGCATCATTGCAGTTGGCGGTCCAGGGGGTTGGGCTCACCCACCCGGGATCCCAAGCCCGCCAGAGTTGGCGAAGGAAAAGTGGAAACTTGACATTGTGACTTTCCCGATCCAAGAGTTGGTGAAGATGATTGAGTCGGCGCGAAGGGACATCAAGCAAGTGGAGAGAGCTCGCAAAGAGGCAGAGCGATACTTGCAACAAAGGGAAATCACCCTTCAGACCCGCAAGGAATTTGTCATTGAAGCCTTCTTGCTGGCGAATATCTTCCGCGAACTGATGAGGCGCTATGAAGCATACGCTATCACGACGAACGGCTGCATGGGCAGTTACGCCGGCATCATGCCGTGCTTGACACTTACCCTTATCAACGATGCAGGTTACATGGCTTATTGCGAATCAGATTTTGTCAACATTCCTGCGGGGATTTTGCTACATTTCATCGCCGGCAAGCCAACTTTCTTTTGCAACCCGACTTTCCCAACGCAGGATGGGGTTATTTTGTTTGCCCACTGCACGGCACCGAGGTTTATGGACGGCAAGCGAGGTGAGCCGGCAAAGTTGGTCACCCATTTTGAATCCGACCACGGCGCAGCAATCAAAGTCGAGATGAGAAAAGGTCAAATTGTGACTGTTGTCAATCCCGACTTTGAAGCGCGGGAGTGGTGCGGGTTCGTGGGCGAAATTGTCGGGACCCCATTCCTCCCTGTTTGTCGCTCGCAAATTGAGGTCAAAGTGAAAGCAAATGTCAAGGAAGTCATTTTGGCGATGCGTGGCTTCCATTGCACAATAGCCTACGGCGACTACCGCAAAGAGGTCGGATACGCACTCTCAAAAGTTGGAATTGGTTGGTGGGATTTGTCGGAAAGCCGAAGTTGATTTAGCAGCGAACTTTGCGCCTCAGTTCCTTGCTCGGTCCATTTCTGTCAGCAGTTTTGGACGCACCTTGACAGCATTGTGGCATCCTTTTTAGTTGGCAAAGCAAGCAAAGGAGGGGATTGGGTCATGCCGATTAAGTGTCCTCAGTGCGGGACGGAAAACCTTGATGGTGCCTTGTTTTGCGATGAGTGCGGGGCATCTTTGACGGAGGTGGCAGCACAGCCCACAGAGGCTGCACCAGCGGAGGCAGCGCCTGCAGAAGTCGCACCAAAAGAGGCAGCCCCAGCAGAAGTTGCACCACCAGTCGTCGGCGCCCTCAAGTGCCCAACTTGTGGGCACGAGAATCCACCCGATGCTCGTTTTTGCGAAAACTGTGGCGCTCAACTGATGGCACCTGCGGGTGCACCAACACCCACTCCCGTTGAAGCACCTCCTGTTGCTCCTCCGCCGGTTGTGGTCCCAATCGCTGCCCTCGTCTTCGCTGAAACCGGAACGGAGTTGCCTCTTGACTTTTCTAAAGGAGAAGTTCTCATCGGTCGCGCTGACCCGGTGAGCCGAGTTTTCCCGGATGTTGACTTGACACCCCATGGTGGTTATGAGGCGGGAGTTTCTCGCAAGCATTGCCGCATCATCAAGCAAGGTGAGCAATTCTTCGTTGAGGACCTGCAAAGCACGAACGGCACGAAACTCAACGGACAGTTCATCCCGCCTAACCAACCACAGCCCCTCAAAGACGGCGACATTCTGGAACTTGGCCTACTAAAGGTGACTTTCAAGGTCAAGGCGTAGTTGTCAGAACTGCTATCGGGGCTTTCTCTGACTTGCGGTTGAGGTGTAGCGTTGCAAAAGTTTGTTTGCGGAGGTGACTGGCATGGCGCTGAGAACCATCCGGGATGTGGATGTGCAGGGCAAGCGAGTTTTGATGCGGGTTGATTTCAACGTCCCCATTGAGGATGGCAAGGTTTTGGACGATTGGAGGCTTCGGGCGACTGTCCCCACAATCCGCTACTTGCTTGAACGCGGCGCAAAACTCATCCTCATGTCACACCTCGGTCGACCAAAAGGCAAACGCGATGAGAAGTATTCGCTCCGTCCAGTTGCACAGAGACTGAGTGAGTTGCTCGGTCAACCTGTCAAGTTCGCTGACGATTGCGTCGGTGAAGTTGCTGAGAAGGCAGTTGCTGAACTTCAACCTGGAGAAGTTTTGCTGCTTGAGAATTTGCGCTTCCACGAAGGTGAGGAAAAGAACGACGAAACTTTCGCCCAGCAACTGGCGAAGTTGGGCGAAATTTACGTCAACGATGCTTTCGGTGCTGCCCACCGAGCCCACGCTTCCGTTCACGCAGTCACCAAGTTTTTGCCGGCATACGCCGGTTTGTTGATGGAACGGGAGGTCACCCATTTGGGCAAACTGCTTGAAGCGCCCGAAAAGCCTTTCGTGGCGGTTTTAGGCGGTGCAAAAGTCTCGGACAAAATCGGTGTCATCCGCAATTTGTTGACAAAAGTTGATGCGTTGCTTATTGGCGGCGCGATGGCTTTCACCTTCCTTAAAGCCCAAGGCTACGAGACGGGCAAATCCCTTGTTGAAGAGGACAAGTTGGATTTGGCAAAATCGCTCCTTGACGAAGCGAAGGAGAAGGGCGTTGAACTTGTTTTGCCTGTTGACTTCGTTGTTGCCGAAAGCGACGCTGAAGATGCAGCCACTGAAGTTGTCCCCGCTAACGCCATCCCCGCTGACAAAGCAGGTTACGACATCGGTCCCGAAACCGCAAAGATTTATGCCGAACGCATCAAGGCAGCAAAGACAGTTTTCTGGAACGGACCGATGGGACGGTTTGAACGAGCTCCGTTTAAGGCTGGGACGAAAGCAATCGCAGAAGCACTCGCTGAATGCCCAGGCACAACGGTTGTTGGTGGCGGTGAAACTGCCGCCGCAGCATTTGAGTTTGGGGTCGCAGAAAAAGTCACCCACGTCTCAACCGGTGGCGGTGCAGCCCTTGAGTTGCTTGAAGGTCAAGAGTTACCCGGAGTCGCCGTCTTGAAAGCATAGGCTACCAACACGAGAAGAGACCGAAGCTGTTAAGGCGGGGCGATTGAGCCCCGCCTCAATTTTTTAAGGTCGGGCTCGCACTCGAGCGACGATTAAAGACGAGCAGAAGTCTGTTCCTTGCACGACCCGAAATTTTCGGCTCACCGGGTGCTCGCCCTAAAGGGCAGCGAAGAATCTCGCTGCAGCCCAAAGATTCCCTTAAAGCCCCGACCCATCAACTGTTGGAAGACGGGTTCGCTGCCCTCGTTCAGGTGAAGGTCAAAGCCCAAAGGCTCATTCACGGCACCACTTTGTTGAGCGGATACTCAATGATGTCCCGTCCACCTGCTTCCTTCAGTTGCGGGATGAGCTCGCGAACTTGCAACTCGTCAACGATGACCTCAATTGCCACCCAATCTTCATCGGCGAGGGGGGAAATCGTTGGCGCTTTCATTGCTGGCAACACGGAAAGGACTTTGGGCAGATCGGCCCTTGATACGTTCAACTTCAGACCGACCTTCTGCTGGGCTGTTAGTGCCCCTTGCAGCAACAGAGCCATGTGGCGAATTTTCCTCTGCTTCCACTCATCTTGCCAGGATCTCGGGTTAGCGATGAGCCTTGTCGTTGACTCCAAAATGGTCTCAATGATGCGCAAGTTGTTCGCCCTCAAGGTCGCTCCTGTTTCCGTCACATCGGCGATGGCGTCAACGAGTTCTGGCACTTTCGCTTCCGTCGCCCCCCATGAGAACTCAACTTTGGCGTTGACACCTCTCTGTTGCAAAAACTTCTTGACAATGTTGGGCAACTCCGTAGCGATGCGCTTGCCTTCCAAGTCTTCAACTCGCTGGTAGGGCGAGTTGTTGTGGACAGCGATAACGAGCCTGACTTTGCCCAAACCTTGCTTTGAATAGACGAACTCGGCGACTTGAACAACTTGGTCTTCAACATCGTTCTCAACGATTTGGTCGTAGCCCGTTATGCCAGCGTCCAAGACCCCTTCGGCAACATAGCGCGGAATCTCTTGCGCCCTGAGCAAAATTGCTTGGATTTCAGGGTCGTTGATCCGCGGGAAGTGGGACCGACCTTCAATGTGAACTTCCCAGCCAGCCATTTTCATTAACCGCAAAGTCGCCTCTTGTAGGCTCCCCTTCGGGATTCCAAGTCGTAGCCTTTGTTCCATCGGTGAACCGACCTCCGTTGCAATGTCTTCTTTGTTTGCTCAGTGCGCTAAAATTTTGGCACGGCTTGCAAAGGGAAACCTTCAAAGTTGCCCCATCGTCGAACGAACTCGGAGGGCGAAGCACCATGATTGAAGTGGTTGAGCTGACAAAGTTTTATGGCGAACTGAGAGCGCTTGACAATGTGACCTTTGATGTTCAAAAAGGCGAGATTTTGGGCTTTCTCGGACCAAACGGCGCAGGCAAAACGACAACGATGCGGATTTTGACAGGATTTTTAAGCCCAACAACTGGGGTAGTGAAGGTCGGCGGCTACGATGTAGTTGAAAACTCTTTGGAAGTTCGCCGCATAACTGGCTATCTGCCTGAAACTGTCCCACTTTACAACGAAATGCGAGTCCGTGAGTATTTGGGCTATATGGCTCGCATCCGAGGCATCAAACGCAACCGAATTCGCGACCGCGTGGACTATGTGATGGAACGGTGCGGCTTGGTTGAAGTTGCTGACCGAATCATTGGGCATTTGTCCAAAGGTTATCGCCAACGGGTTGGAATCGCCCAAGCTATCGTTCATGACCCTCAAGTGCTCATCTTGGATGAGCCGACCATCGGGCTTGACCCTGTGCAAGTTCGTGAGGTTCGGCAACTCATCAAAAGCATGGCTGGCGAACGGACCATCATCTTGAGCACCCACATTTTGCCCGAAGTTTCCATGACTTGCGAGCGAGTGCTCATTATCCACAAAGGACGAATCGTCGCCGAAGATACACCTGAAGGTTTGTCAAGAAGGTTGCAACAGTCGGAGCGAATTTTGGTTAGGCTCGCCCGCATCCTGTCTCTTATACACATCTGACGCTGCCGACGAGCG
>JANZZQ010000232.1 GCA_026419315.1 Armatimonadota bacterium
AGATGTGTATAAGAGACAGGTCAGAGAGAGGTATGGTCGTTGCTGAACATCCTCTCGCTGCATTGGCTGGAAGGGATGTTTTGAAGCTAGGTGGAAACTTCGCCGATGCAGTCGTTGCTGTCAGCGCTATGCTTTCCGTCGTCACCCCTCACCTTTGCGGTTTAGGTGGAGATTTCTTTGGGCTTTTCTGGCTCTCAAAAGAAAAACGGTCTATTTCCCTCAACGGCAGCGGCTGTGCACCGAAAGGTTTAAACGCTTCCGACTTGCGCCGTCGCTTTCGCGGAACTCTGCCCCCTTACTCGCCATTGACAGTTACTGTCCCCGGAATCGTTGACGCTCTTTGGCAACTTCATTCCCGATTTGGAAGATTGCCTTGGAGGGAACTTTGGATTCCCGCCATGGAGATTGCCCGCGAAGGTTTTCCTGTTTCTTTGAAACTTGCCTCAGCGATTGCAGCGAACGCTAAAAGATTAGCAAAAGACGAGGGTGCGCAAAAGCTTTTCTTCCGCAACGGAAAACCTTTGGGAGTCGGTCAAAATCTCAGACAAATTCCCCTCTCCCAAACTCTGGAGCAGATCGCGGAAGAAGGAAGAAACGCTTTCTACGAAAGCGATTTGACAAAATCTATGGTCAAATGCTTGCAGAAAAAAGGGAATCCCGTGACAGTGGAAGACTTCGCTGCCCAAACGAGTTTATGGGGCGAACCGATTTCGTGGCGGGATGGCAACTTGACAATATTGGAGATACCGCCGAACTCTTTGGGCATAGCAACTTTGCAAAGTTTGGCGCTTTTAAGAACTTTCCCTGTTGAACGGTTGGAAATGACAGAGTTAGCAAGTTTGGTTGGGTTGGTTGCCCGTGTGGTCGCCAAGGAGCGTGACTCTTACCTCGCCGACCCGAACTTCATCCCATTTCCACCGGAAACGCTTTTGAACCCTGACAGAATTGCTATGCTTAAGCATCAATTAACGACGAACAGCCCACCTGTGAAATCTCCGTCTCTTCCCGTTGACACCACTTATTTTGCTGTTGTGGATGCGGAAGGCAATGCTGCTTCCTCCATTCAAAGCGTTTTCCACAATTTCGGTTCTGGCATCATAGACCCCAAAACCGGCGTGCTGTTTCACAATCGCGGTTCAAATTTCGTTTTGAAGTCAGGGCACCCAAACGAGTTGATAGGCGGGAAACGACCGAGACATACACTCTCAGCCGTGATGGTGCTTGAAGGAAAAAATGTCAAGGGAGTGTTAGGGACGAGCGGAGGAGATTACCGCCCAACCCTTCATGCTTGGATGATTCTTCATTGGCTTTATCGTGGGAAACGATTGCAAGAGGCTATAGAAATGCCGAGAGTTTTGTGGCAAGTTGAAAATCGTTTGCTAATTGAGCAAGGCGCTGGCGATGTAAAAGTTTTGGAGCAAATGGGATGGCAAGTTCAATCTGTCGGTTACCCACCAACTTTTGGAACTGGGGTTGCTCACGGAATTGAATTGGTTGGAGAAAGTTGGTGCGGTTGCGCCGACATCAGGGGCGAAGGTGTTGCTTTGCCAATTTGAAGTTTTAACGCTCGGCGAAAACGGGCTTGGTCGCATTGACTGCTATTCGCCACAGCCGTTTGCTCGGAACATGTGCCAACCAAAGTTGGGGTGGGTCGGAAGGTTTAGAGCGATAAGTGTAGGCGAGCCATTGCCCATCCCTTGAAAATGTCAATTCGGAAAATTCTCCGTCCCTGCTGTCAATAACCGAACCCTGCCAATCTTGACCGCTCAGGTTACCCACTTGCAAACCTCCATCCTTAACGAGCGCAAGGGATTTACCGATTGCAGCGAACCCTTTGACCGATGAAGCGACCGGTTCCCATTGAAGGGTTTCTCGGTCAATTCGCCCCCGTTTCAAAGT
>JANZZQ010000233.1 GCA_026419315.1 Armatimonadota bacterium
ATGCGAGAGCAAACAAAAAAGTGGGCCGGGCAGGATTTGAACCTGCGACCTTGGGATTAAGAGTCCCCTGCTCTGCCGGGCTGAGCTACCGGCCCATTGAAAGCATGAAAAAGTTTAGCGCAGAATTCGCCGAAGGAAAGGTCTTTTTCCCTGCCCCGAAGTTGTTTGCCAAAATTTGGTTTTCGGGGGTGCTGAAATGGAACACGAGAGCAAGGAACACCAATCAGCATTTTTTGCCCTCGACTTGGACAACGAGGCTTTGATTGAGCAACTAATAGAGCAAGTCTTGGAAGGTCATCCGCGTGCTGAACAGTGGCGACAGTGGCGGGAAGCGCTCGAGGAAAGGCTGCAAAAACTGTTGGAACTGAAAGCAAAAGGCATCGCTGATTTCCCGGACATTAACCAACGAATTGAGGAGCTCAAGCAATACATCGCCGTCCTGCGGGAAGAGGAAATCATCACCGAGTTCGTTGAGCAGCAGGTGAGGATGGTTGTAGGCAAAGCGAAGTTGGAACAAATGATGGGCGAGAAATTGGACGAAATTTGAAGGGATTGTCAAGTCCTGAAATCCTTTCACTGAGACACAATGCCTTGGTAGAAACCGGCGAGGGCACCTGCCATTTGCAGGACCAGGTAAGCGAGCAGCAAAAGCATGAAGCCGTAGAGGGCGAAACCAGCGACGATCGGGAGGGTTTTGAACCCGGTCTTCGCCTCGTTTTCCAGAAATTCCGCCGCCTTTGTCATGGACTCGTCCAAGTTCCCAGACTTTTCACCCGTCGCAAGCATTTGAACCACGAGAGGTGGCATGAAGGGAATTTGTCTGATGACGCTTGAAAATTTTTCGCCGCGCTGAAGTTGCACCTTCAACTTATCCGCCGCGTTTATGATTAACGGGCTGCCCGTTGACTGGGCTGCAAGTTCCAAACTCAAATCGGGTGGCAAACCTGAAGCGTAAAGTAGAGCCATCGTCCGTGCGAAACGAGCTGCCATAAGTTTTTGGAACGGGATCGAGATGACGGGCAAGTGTGTCAGAACCAATTCGGTGTATTTTGCTGTCCCTTTCGTCGCGGACAAAATCCGCCATATCAGCCAAAGCCCAATGAGTGCTGCCAAAATTTTGAGACCGCCCTTGATGGTGTCAATGGCAGGAAAGCCCAAACCGAGGGAGAAGGCGATGCCTAAGACGAAGAGCATTGCCAAGATTGTGCAACCCATGTATGCTTTTGCGAAGATTGTCCCGCGCTTTAAATCTTGCTCAAACTCTGCTTCCCGTTCAAAATGTTCCGCCAAGTGACCGAAGACTTGCTCGAGCCGACCGCTTCGTTCGCCGCTTTCAAGCAACGGTAACACGAACAGAGGGAAGTCGTAGCCAGTTTCGCGCAACGCTTGTGAAAGCGAAACCCCTTCACTGGTTCTTCTCGCTGCGTGGGCAGCCACAGATTTCAAAGGCGACCGTTCCGTTTCCGCAAACAAACTCAAAGACTCGTTGAGGGGGATACCTGAACGGTAAGTGCTGTAAAGGTGGCGGAAGAAAACCGCCAAAGGTTTTGCTGAAACTCGGAAAAAGGCAAAAGGCGATTGGGGCTTCTGCTCCTTTAACCGCACGGGAAACAGTTCTTGCTCGCGAAGTCGCTTGGTTGCATCGGCAGTGTCGGAAGCGACGAGAATTCCACGACGCACATGCCCCGTCTTGTCCCGCGCTTCGTATTCGTAAACGGGCATCGCTACTTCACCCCAAACCGCTTGTGTTCAGTTGACTATTCACAAGTTTGAGACAAGGTGGCATCGTTTGTAATGTCCCGAAGGAAGTTCAAGGCGAAAAATCGGCGGTTTTGCACTTGCTTGTTGCTTTGTCGGAGCGAGGTGAAGGGAAGTGGCTCGTCCGATCGTCATCGGCTCAGACGATGTTTACC
>JANZZQ010000234.1 GCA_026419315.1 Armatimonadota bacterium
ATCACTGACCATTTGTCCGTTGCCTTCCACAACGCCCGCCTATTTGAGAGGCTGCAACAAACTGTTGACGAACTGAGGCAAATGAGGGCAGCACTAATTCGGCAAGAGAGGTTAAACGCTCTGGGACAAATGGCAAGCGGTATCGCTCACGACATCAACAATGCGCTCGTGCCAATTTTGACTTTTGCCGAATTGCTTGAAGAATTCAACGACGAAACCCTTCAAGAAGTCACCAAACATGTCAAGCGCGCTGTTGACGATATCGTCACAACTGTCCAACGACTCCGAACTTTCTACCGACCTCGCGGTCCAGCGGAGGAATTTGAACCCGTTAACCTTAACCAAGTTGTCCGTCAGGCTATTTCAATGACACGACCTCGCTGGTATGACATGGCTCAGCGTGAAGGCGTGACTATTGAGGTCGTTGAGGACTTTGATGAGACTTTACCGCAAATCATGGGCAACGAGAGCGAATTGAGGCAGGCTTTCATCAACTTGCTCTTCAACGCCGTTGATGCGATCATTGCGAAGGGCGAAAAGTTCGGAACGATTACGGTTCGGACGAGAAGGCTTGAGGAGTGGGCTATCCTTGAAGTTGCCGACACAGGTGTGGGGATGGATGAGGAAACGAAGCAAAGGTGCTTTGAACCTTTCTTCACCACAAAGGCAGAAACGGGAAGTGGCTTAGGATTGTCAATGGTCTACGGTATTGTCCAACGGCACGATGGAAAGATTGAAGTTGAGAGCGAATTGGGCAAGGGAACTCTTTTCCGCATTTGGTTTCCGCTCAAGAGAGAAGTCAAACCTACAGAGACGAAACCCGAAATTGAGATTGAGAAGGTGCCGTCCTTGCGCATTTTGGTCATTGATGATGACCCACGAGTTCAAGAAGCACTGAGGGCAATGCTTGAGCATTTGGGTCATCAACCTGTGCTTGTTGACGATGGTGCTAAAGGGATTGAAGCGTTCAAACAAGCGTTTGAAAATGGATTTCCCTTCGACATGGTCATAACCGACTTGGGGATGCCAAAAGTCAGCGGTGCAGAGGTCGCTAAACAGGTCAAAGAACTTAGTCCCAATACCCCTGTGCTCGTCATCACGGGTTGGGGCGCAGAACAAAAACCTGTCCATGCAGATTACGCGTTGAACAAACCGGTAAGGCTAAGCGCATTGAGAGAAGCTATAGCGAAAGTGTGGAAAGGAAAGCAGTAAAAAGCAAGCGATAAGCAAACCTGCTTTGTGGCTGCATAAGGACCAAAAGAAAAACGGGGCAGGCTTGAGAAACCTGCCCCGTTTTGGTCGTTAGCCTAAATTCCAACCCTTTAACGCCAATCGCTTGGGCTACAAGGTTCTTCGTCACATCTCATGAACCTGAGCGGACCGCCGTAGCGAGCCATCCGGATTTGATGCCAGATATACCACTTGGAGTGACCATCGGCAAAGGCCAACAGCGAACCCTTCAGGTGGCGACCAGCATTTTCGTCGGTGTAAGTGGCGAAGTTGGAACTCCAATATTCTGGCCAAGCGAGCCTGACGACATGACCTTGAGTTGTCACGCCCCAGTTGTTGCCCATTCCCCAAGGGGTGAAGAAAGCGCATTCGGAGTCACCCCAAATTACGAACTCAGCGGGGTTGCGAAGTCGTGGCAAGCGACCGTAACTGTCAGCATCGTTTTGAACAAATTCGTTGTAGCCGTAACTGGTGAAGATGATCCAGTCAGGTCGCCTGATGGCTGGGTGAAGCCCATAAGCGCCGCCGCAACCCCACCACCCTCTGTTGCGGTTGGCTACGGGATCATCACCGGCGGAAGCGAGAGGCCAACTCCAGTCACGACCGGTGCTTGGGCACTTCCAGACCTGTCTCTTATACACATCT
>JANZZQ010000235.1 GCA_026419315.1 Armatimonadota bacterium
GGTTGGCACTATGAGACAAAGCGGTTCTTTGGAAAAGGCGGTGAGCCGTCCGACATCGTGATCGTAGTTGAGCGAAACGAAATCATCGGTTTCTGCCACACATTCACGCCCGAAAGTGTTGAACTTCGCGGCAGCACCCATTGGTTTCCGCTGCTTCAGGGTCGCTGGGGAGGGCTCAGGCCGAGTGGCATCGCCGCTGCTCATCGCGGTCGCGGGCTCGGCTTAGCGCTGCTTTGCTACAGCGTTTGGCACAACAAACAACGAGGCGTTGTTGACATGGTTATTGACTGGACGGGCTTGGTTGAATTTTACGGTCGCATCGGCTTCAAAGTTTGGAAGCGATACTGGCAAGGGGCAAAAAGATTTGTTGGCAGTTCTAACAACTGATAATTAGAGCTTATACAGTTAGCGTCGTTTTTTGAAGCGGATGAGAGTCTACCCGAGAAGATAAGCGATGCGGTGGCGTGATATTTACCCTTGCATCTAATTGCACAATTCCTGTGAAATCAAAATTAGTGCGTTACCTGATACGCCATATCCGAACGCTACCGTCATCAAATCCCAGTGCCAGCCATCTGTTGTCCCTTGAGAAGGCAAAACCGAAAGCGAAAGGGATTTCGGGGTAAGGGAACAATTTGGTTGCTGGCAGACCCAAGCGCTTTTCAACCCCTTCTGCCCATCGGTTCAAACTCAACATCAACTTCAATGAATGGTTCTCCTTACGCCAAATTTCTTTCAGGTCAGAAGTTCGGCAAACTTTGACACTTATTCTGGAGTGAGCAATCATCGCTAAATAACGACCGTCAAGCGAAACTCCGCCAGGCGGTGAGTAGTGACCAACGAGATGGGTCATTGTGATGGTTTTGCCGTTAGAAGCATCGCAAACGATGAAGGAATAACCTGCACCAATAACTTTTCGCCCATCGGCAGAAAAGGCAACTTGAAAACAGTTTACATTGTGTTCCCACTCACCCAACAACTGTCTTTTGCTGACCTGCCAAATTTGAAACAATCTACCGCCTGGCAATGCTGCTAACCTTTTGCCATCAGGTGAAAAAGCGACGGATGCAACGGTTTGTCCAATACCTTTGTTCGTTGAAAGGACGGAAACCAGCCTGCCTTTAGTCAAATCCCAAAGGTAAATTTCGCCGTTCCTTGTCCCTGCTGCCAGCAATTTTCCATCAGGGGAGAAAGCGATGCTGCGAATGTAATTGCTCAGCCTGTGCCATATTGTGGCTCTGTTGATTTTGAACCTTTTCAACCTTTTACCTTCTGGCAACTTCCAGAGCGAAACGAATCCGTTTTCCCCACCGACGGCTAACAACTTTCCATCGGGCGAAAAAGCGATGCTACAAACCATTTGTCCTTCTGGCAACCGCTTCCAAAGGTTCAACTTCGGCACTTGCCAAATTTCCACTGTTTTCCTATACACACGCCCTCGCCCTGTCCGTTTGTAGGCATTGGCTGATGCCAAAAATTTCCCATCAGGCGAAAAAGTCACGACACAGCCAGGATGTTTAAGCATTACACAACCCATACAAGCAAAAGCGAGCGAAGAAAAAGCAGGCAATGTCAAAAACGCTATGCTTGCCGAAACAAGTAACTTCCGCCAAGGAAAAACTTGCATTTTAACCCCCTCCCGAAGTTTAAAGCGCAATGCAGCCTCTTAAGCTGCGAACGATTTTCAAAACGATGCAAGAAAACAAACTTTGCTACGGACGAATTCCGAACTTGAATGGGTCTTCAGGTTGAAGGATGATTGCGCCTTCTGCCATCACATAAGCGGTTCCTCGCAGGTGTGGGATGACTTTACCGCCATCAATTTCGCCCCACGCTTCAAAAATACTACCGACTATGCTTTCTTGTCTCCAAATCTCTCCGGGTTTCAATTTGCCGTCAGCGATGAGG
>JANZZQ010000236.1 GCA_026419315.1 Armatimonadota bacterium
CCTTCACGCAGTTCAAACTTCACACCCGCCGATTCAAGGGGTGTCATTAGGTCGGCGAAAATGATTGCGGCATCAAGGGGGAAGCGCCTCAACGGCATCAAAGTGACTTTCGCTGCCAATTCCGGGTTTTTGCATAACTCCAGAAACCCGTGCTTTTCTCGCAACCTGCGATATTCAGGCAGATACCTTCCCGCTTGTCTCATGAACCAAACTGGCGTGCAATCGGTTGGTTGTTTCCAGCAAGCTTTCAAAAAACGCTCCTTCACACCCTCCTCACCACCGACTTCAGTCGTGGGGCTCAGCGGCGATAAGATGGCAAGAAATGTTAAGTTTCAATTCCTCGTTGAGGGCGCACGGTTTTTTCTTGTTTTGGCGGAGTTGGGATGTCAGTTAATCGCTCCATTGCCTTCTGAACCTTCGGTGAGAGGAAGATAGGGGCTTTCGCCCTAAGGGCTAAAGCTATGCTGTCCGAAGGCCTTGCATCCAACTCCTTGAGACCTTTTTCGTCCCGCAGAACGATCGTCGCGTAAAAGGTGTTGTCCCTCAGGTCAGTTATAACAACCCGTTCAACCTTCCCTCCCAGTGCTTTTATTGCGCTGAGAAGCAAATCGTGGGTCATCGGCCTCGGGAAAGGAATATCGTTTAAAGCAGCAACAATTGCCATTGCCTCTGCATCTCCGATCCACACCCTCAACACTCTGTCCCCTTTTTCAGGCGTCAGAAAGACAACTCTTGCGCCAATGGGGTCACTGTAAACTCCCTGGACTTTCACTTGAAGCAAATCATCGGCAGCAACAGCTGCAGTTTCCTGACTTTCCTTCACGAGTTGCCAACCCAATACCCCCGCGCCGCTCAATGCGGCGACTCCTCCTGTCAGTTTCAGCAAAGTTCGGCGATTAACTTTCATTGCCCCTCACCTCGTTTTTCGTGATCTCCTGCCGTCATTTTAACAGCGTTTGCCTCCTCTGTCATTGGTGCGAAATGTCGCGGGAATAGGGTTTGAAGTGCTAACTTGACGGCGCCCGCAATTGGCACTGCCAAAAGCATCCCCAAAATCCCAAGCATCGTCCCACCAGCCATCACTGCAAACAAAACTGTCAACGGGTGCAAGCCAACTTGTCGCCCGACGACCCTCGGCATGATGAGCCAATCAAACGCTTGATTGATAACAATCAACCCTACCGCCACAACGACCGCGCACAAAACCTGGTGGTGGTGCGCTGTCGTGTAAGCGACCAGACCCCCTATCAGTGTTGTCAATAGGGCTCCAAAGTAGGGGATGGCGTAAGTTGCTCCCCCGAAAATCCCAACAGCCAAAACATAATCCATGCCGAAAATCCATCGGCAAATCAAAAGGAAGATAGTTTCGGCGACCCCGACGGCAAAACAGAGGACTATGTAACCTCGCACATACCTTCCCACCAATTGCCCGACTTCCTTGACGAGCCCAGATAGCGGTTCTCGGTATTCCGCAGGCACCCACCACCTTATCCTCTCCCTCAGCGGGTCAACAATTTGAAGTGCGAAGAAGACGATGAAGGGCAGGACAATCAAGGAGAACAAACCCGTCAAGGTTGAAATAGCGCCTTGCAATTTTGCCAAAAGGAAATTTCCAAGTTGTTCCAAAACCCGCTGAAACCCTTGCTCAAGGAAGGCTGGAATTTCCCCCTTGAGAATTTTCGCTTCAACGAAGTCAAGGAGTTGGAGCGCAAGCAAGTAATAGCGCCCCTCTGGCGGCAAGCAAGCCGAAACAAGGGATGTAACTTGGTCAATCAAAGGTGGGACAAGAACCAAAGCCAAACCCAAAGCAGCCAAGAAGAAGACCGAGAAAACTACAACGGTCCCACTTGTCCGAGAGAACCCCCGCTCCTCAAGCCTGTCAACCAATGGGTCAAGCAAGTAAGC
>JANZZQ010000237.1 GCA_026419315.1 Armatimonadota bacterium
AACTCACTGAACTTGATAAATTCATGCTCCACAGGCTCGCCGAAATCGTGGAAGAGGTGACCGAAGCATACGAGGAGTTTGACTACCCGACCGTTTTCCAAACCCTTCAACGCTTCTGCGCTGTTGACCTTTCGGCTTTCTACTTTGATGTGCTCAAAGACCGCCTTTACTGCGATGCGCCCGATGACCAACGAAGGCGAAGCGCTCAAACGGTCATCTTTGAAATCGCAAAGGCTCTCTGCATCATGCTGTTCCCGATGATCAGCCATACAGCTGAGGAGGCTTGGAGACATTTGCCAAGTTGGAGTGGCAAACCGGAAAGCGTTGCACTGGCAGATTGGGTTAAAGTGATGGGACAGTGGCACAACGAGAAGTTGGCGGAAAAGTGGCGACAACTTTTGATGGTTCGTGATGAAGTGAAACGAGCCCTTGAAATCGCCAAAAACGAGCGCCGTGTTGTCAACCCACTGGAAGCGAAAGTCACGCTGCTGGCGGACGAGAAAATGGCGGAGTTTTTGAGAAGATTCACCGTCCCCCTTAACGAGGTCTTCATCGTCTCTCAAGTTGAAGTGCTAACGGAAGGAACACATCCAAACGCTGTCCCCGCCGAGGAGTTTCCGAACCTGCTCATCGGAGTTGAGCTGGCTCCCGGGGAAAAATGCGCAAGGTGCTGGCAAAGGCAAGAAAGCGTCGGTAAAGACGGCGAATATCCCGACTTGTGCGAACGATGCGCAAAAGTGGTGCGCAAACGGTAAATCGGGTGAAGCCCCGAAAGAGAAAAAATTCACGCTTCACCGGCAGTTCAGCCGATCGTTTAACGAGACGACTCTTGCAGGAGCTGAGCGCTACCAAATCAAACGCTTTTCAAAGTCGCCTAAAGTATCCACTTGCCGCTGGCTCAAAAGTCTTGTTAAGCCCAATTGCCAGTTCAAACCGCTTTCGGCAGCCATATGTCAAAGGGAGCGAAAAAGTTTGGGGGTTTCCCCGACAAACTCACGCTCGCGCCTTGCAGACAAAATTCCCGACTTTTGTAACAATTTAACTCAGAAAAGGGGGAAGTCAAACGATGTTGGAGGGAGCATGGTTGCGCTACCAGCGCCAAATGCTTTTGGACGGCTGGGGGGAGGAGGGGCAAAGGAAGTTGGCGAACGCTCACGTTGCGGTTGTAGGGGCTGGGGGGCTGGGCTGCCCCGTTGACATCTATCTCGTGGCTGCGGGTGTTGGGAAATTGACCATTGTTGATGCCGATGTCGTTGAAGAGACCAACTTAAACCGTCAAGTTTTGCACTGGTCAGGCGACATAGGCAAACCTAAAGTTCAATCAGCGGCGGAGAAGTTGGCCCAATTCAACCCGCAAGTTGAGATTATCCCGATCCACGGTCGCCTTACCGAGGAAAACATTGACGAATGGCTGCGAGACGCCGACATCATTGTTGACGCCCTTGACAACTTTCCAACCAGACAGGTTTTGAACAAATATGCTGTCAAAACTCGCAAGCCTTTGGTGCACGGGGCAATTTACGGTTGGGAGGGGAGGGCAACAACCATTTTGCCTTACGAAACCGCTTGCTTCGCTTGTTTGTTTGAGGAAGGACCACCGCCCGGGGTTTTTCCCGTTGTGGGGACAACGCCCGGGATAATCGCGATGATTCAAGCGACGGAAGTGTTGAAATTGTTGCTCGGCTTGGGTCAACCTTTGTTCAATCGCTACTTGATCTACGATGGCTTATCAATGACCTTCCACACAGTCAAGTTGCGCCGCCGACCCAACTGCCCTGTATGTGGCGGGTCGTCGTAGGTTTCTATTCCTTGCTCTTGCAAAGGGGACGCAAGGCTTTTGCGATAAGCCAAAGAAACGCCAACTAAAGGAGGGATTGAGATATGGCCTGTCTCTT
>JANZZQ010000238.1 GCA_026419315.1 Armatimonadota bacterium
AGATGTGTATAAGAGACAGGATTGAGCCGTGCTGCAAGAGGAAGTTTCGTTTCCGCGCTTGCGCTGAACCACCGAGTTTGCGACCGCTAATGCTCAGGTCGGCGCTTGTCATTCGGGCGAAACAAAAGGTCGCAATTTCGGGCAAGGTAGGACAAGGTGTGGAAGGCGAAGAAATGTCAACCCCCAAGCGTTTCAACCCTGCTTTCAACCCTTCCGCTAACCATTGGTAAGTTGACAGCACGGAACTTCCATGAGGGCACAATTTGCCGTTAACGACGACGGAGTAGGTGATTTCGTGTTGGTGCAAGACCGCTCCACCGCCGGATGGTCGTCGAACGATGTCAAAGCCGAGTTGGCGACAAGCGGTTTCGTTGATTGCTCCGAAGGGCTGCAAGCGTCCCAAAGAAACCGCTGGTGGCTGCCACCTGTAAAGCCGTAAGGTCGGGGGCGTTAATCCTGCCGCGTGAGCCAAAAGCATCGCTTCGTCTATTGCCATGTTCCACGAACCCGGCAATGCGGGCGAATAGACCAGCCGCCATTCCATATTGCCCACCCTCTTCAAAAGCGATTTTTTGCCCTCCAACTTCAAGTTAGGTTCAGCGGTTAGCCGTGAAGCGTCAAAGGTCAGTGTTGAAACGACCAACGCAAACCGAAATTTTTTGTCAAACAAGCAACCATTGAGGCGACCGTGCTATACTTTGGCAAAGCAAATTGACGATAGGACAGGAGCGTGAAAGTTTGTGGAGTATTTTGCGATGAAGCAACACGCCGTTGCTACCTACTTGCAATTGGTGGCTGGTTGTGACCGAGTCCTATACGATGCCGAGTGGTGGGGGATGAAAGAGCCACCAATTGACTTGATTGGCATCAAAGGAGAGACGGTTGCAATAACCGTGGACATTGCCGAGAAATTTTCTGTCTACCCCAAAATGATGAAACTGAGCACATGGAAGCGGAAACTGATTCAGCGTTACGCTCTCGCTCGCGAGCGTTTGCTCTCTTGGGGCATCAAAAAACTTCAAAGCGAAATCTGGTTCTTCAGCCCACCTCCTGAGCCTTTAGAGGTTGTGCTTCCGGCAGTTGCACAAGTTCTTTGGCGGGAGCACCAATTCTTGATTGAGTTAGTGCCTTCAACGGAGGTCCGCCGCAGAATCGTTCAAGCGGCGGATGCTGTCAAGGCATACGGGAAAGACATCGGCAATCCCTTCGCCCAAGCCATCCTGCTGATGGCGGGGACTCTCGTTGAGCCCCCTCGCGAGGTTGAGCCTATGCCCTCGCAACTGCCTCTGGAGCTGCCTGACCCTTACTCTATCCCGAATTTTGTCAAGGCGTTTTTGGGAAGCGATTACATTGTCAACTGGCTTGGGTTTGACGCTCCGGTGTTTTCGGCGTTAAGCGAGTTGGCGAGACGACCGAGAAGTTCGGCGTGGCGTGAACTGGACCGGTGGCTCGAAACAGATTTCAAGGCTTTCTCGTGGGAGGAGTGGGAAGAGAACGGGGGAGTGGAGGTGACGCTGAAGTATTCCTTGGAACAAGTTGTGGGCGTTCTTGACTGGCTCGTCCACAACGCTGCCCGCACCTTGGATGCTTGGCACGAGTATTGGCGTCAACCTAGTCAACCTTTCGTTGTTGAGATCGGGTTCATGCTCCCTTACATCGCCAAACACCCTCACTTCCCTCCGGAGTTGGTTGAGGCGGAGATTGTCCGCTACGGTGGCGACAGGGATTTGGCAAGAGTCCATTCTGGTTTCCAACATCCCAGACCGCAAAAGTATTTCTACCGCGGCTATTTGCGAATTGTCTTTCAAGGACCGTATGACCCGCCGCCACCTCAACCT
>JANZZQ010000239.1 GCA_026419315.1 Armatimonadota bacterium
CAAACGAATCGCTTTGGTTCGGTTGAGGGAGTTGCTTGAACTTGAGGAGTTCAAGGCAGCACCATCAAAGTTGACTTTCGCTTTAGGCAAAGACATCGCTGGCGTCCCGAAACTCGCCGACTTGAGCAAAATGCCACACCTACTTATAGGTGGCGCCACCAACAGCGGGAAGAGCGTTTGTTTGAACTCGCTGATAATCAGCATAATGTCAAGGGCTCATCCCGACGAGGTCAAGTTTTCCCTCATTGACCCCAAGCGGGTTGAATTGACGCTGTTTAACGGAGCCCCTCACCTTGCCCACCCCGTGGTCGTTGACGCTAAGGGTGCTGCTCGCGCCCTAAAAAGCGCTATCCGAGAAATGGAGAGGCGTTACCGACTTTTTGCTGACAGGGGAGTGCGGAACATTGACAGTTACAACGAAGCAATCAAAGACGATGAAGAGGCGGAACCTCTCCCGCACATCATCATCGTCATTGACGAACTTGCGGATTTGATGATGCAGGCTGGAAGCGAATTTGAGAAGCTGATTTGCCGAATTGCCCAACTGGCAAGGGCAACAGGCATCCACCTTGTTGTCGCAACTCAACGCCCTTCCGTCAATGTCATAACTGGTCTCATTAAAGCGAACATCCCATCGCGAATTGCGTTTGCGGTCGCTTCTCAGACGGACAGTAGGGTCATTTTGGACTGCAACGGAGCCGAAAGGCTGATTGGTCGCGGTGATATGCTCTTTCAACCCATTGATGCCCCAAAGCCAATCAGGATTCAAGGTGCGTTTGTGAGCGAGCAGGAGGTTAATCGGGTGGTTGAAGTGCTTGTCAACGAATACGGCGAACCCGAGGAATACCTGTTCGATGTCTACTCCGAGGAGGATGAGGAAGCGTTAATGCTCGGAGTCAAGTTAGACAAGAAGGACCCTCTCTTTGACAGGGCTGTTGAAATCGTCAGGAGGAAGGGTTACGCATCTGCGAGCTTGCTTCAGCGAGAATTGGAGATCGGTTACCCCCGCGCTGGTAAATTGATCGACCAATTGGAGAAGGCGGGAATCATCGGTCCGGCTGAGGGCAATAAACCGCGAAAAGTCCTTATCCCGCTCATTGACTCACCACCGTTGTCAGAGCCTAAGGACGATATTGAAGCTTAGCGCTTCCCTCGCAAACGCAGCAGTTGACAGAGGCAGTGGCTAAATCTGCCTCCTTATGGCATCATTGTAACCGTTGCGATTGGTCTCGCAATTGGTTATAAAGCGTTAGTGGAATGAAATTCGGCTGCACGCCGGTTGTAAAGTTCGAGCATTTGGAGGTGTTGCCGATGGCTCGCCGACCGGAGAAGTGGTGGCAACCATTGAAAGAATTCGCTACCGACTACCTTTTGCCAGTCGCTTTGATGTTCATCCTGGTCATCGCCGGATTGGGTGTTTTGGGCATTTCAGGTTGGGTTTTGAGATATATCGCCATTCCAGTTTTCGTGATCTTGCTTGTCCTGGCGCTGATTGCTCTGCTAACGGCCGAAATGGTTTGGAGGTTAGTGACCTTCAATGCGTTGCTTGGGCTTGGGGCAACTTTTTACGCCATCATCGCCCTGGCGAAGGACGGTCCCCCAACGATCATCGGAATTCTGCTGGGCACTTTGGGCGCAATAGCTCTCCACCTTTACGGAGACACAATGAAGGCAAGCAAACGAGAAAAGCAAACGCTCACCGATGCCAAAGGGCGGGTATACAAGGCTGTTTTGCTCAGCGGTGAAAACCCCGATATCAGCGTTTTGGCGAGTTCCTTTGCAGGTCTGGTCATCCCGCTGTTGTGTTGGGGTTTCCGGGATTACGGAGCATGGAGTTTGTTTCTTGGGCTTTACGCCTCCCTGGCTGTAGGG
>JANZZQ010000240.1 GCA_026419315.1 Armatimonadota bacterium
GGTGGAAGGGATGCGGTTGAGCGGATGGATTTTGAGCGATTTGCTTGAGGATTTGGCTGAGCAAAGGGACAGAAGGAACTTTTTGAAGTTGCTGCCACAGTCTCGTTGGGATGCCAAGTTAGCATATCAAGCCTGTGGGTGGTTGGCGAAGTTGTATCCTGAGCGGGCGATGGAGATTGCGAGCGTGATTCGTGAAGCGAGATGAGTAAGTGAGGAAATTGCAACGCATAATGGTGTTCTGGGTGGGGAAATTGACAGGTGGGCGGTAATGAACTTCGTCCGCAGTGCATTGAATTTTTCCCTGTAGGGCGCTGCTTTTGCAGCGCCGAAAAACAGTTCGGCGAGAGCGGAACCCTTTAGAAATCGGTCGGACAGGAGCCCGACCCTTTCATTGTTGCGGATGACAACTTGAATTTGCGGAAATAGGTGATGAATCGTGGTTTGGGGCAAGGTTTTACAGCGAGAGTTTTACAACCGTGAACCTGTGACCGTTGCGAAGGAGTTGCTTGGGAAAGTTTTGGTGAGAGAGGCGGAACAAGGAGTAACTGCTGGCATCATTGTTGAAACCGAAGCGTATCTTGCTGAAAACGACCCAGCAAACCACGCATTCAAAGGCAAAACTAACCGAAACAAAAGCATGTTTGGACCGGCAGGTCACGCTTATGTCTACCGTATTCACCGAGTTTGCTGTTTAAACGCAGTCACTGAACCCGAAGGTATGCCGAGCGCAGTTTTGATTCGTGCGCTTATGCCCATTGAAGGCGTTGATTTGATGCGGAAGCGTTTGGGTCGGGATGACCCTTTGCCTGCGACTGGTCCGGGCAAGTTGTGCAAGGCGATGGCAATTGACTTGAGTTTGGATGGTTGGGATTTGACTTTGGGCGAGCAACTTTGGATTGCCGAACCTAACGAGCAAATTGAAATCAGCGAAGCCGATATTGCGGTCACGGGTAGGGTAGGGGTGACCGCAGCGAAGGACTTGCCCTTGAGGTTCTTTTTGAGACGACAACCCTTCGTTAGGTTCATCAGCAAAACTCGTGGGTGAATTTCTCAGCTTTTAGGGACTTGTCTCTGAAATTTGCTGACAACCGGTTACCTGCGTTACTGGCTCAAGCCAGCGGAGGAACTTGGAAGGTGGCGACTTAGTCAGCGATTTTGGGAAGATGAGGTTCTCGCCGAGCCGAAAAAATTTGATTGCTACACGCCGTTGGTTTGTTTGCCTGGAAACTGTTGACTAAAGGCAGCGCTCAAAGTTAAGTTGTGGGTTAAAGCCCAATAAACACGAATTTTGTGTGGGCAACTGTGGACCGAAAGCTAAAGCGAGAACCCTTTATTGTGCTCCAAAGCCCTGCTTTTCCAACGAGTTTCCGTTAGCGAAACGGAAAGCACTTTGCATTGGTGGTCATGAACATTTCCCCAAATTGTCGCATACTTTTTGGCGGAAGTTTGCTTCGCAAGAGGTTTTGGGGCGAAGGCACTGCCTATACCGAAAAATCGCTGTTTGTGGGGCGCAGTTTTTAAACTGTGCAGACGAAATTGTCACCGAGATATGAAATCCCGCTATAAATAGCGACAAGGGGGTAAATCAGATGCCGGAGGAAAAAGGGTGCTACTGCAGCCCCGAAGAGGAAAAGTTGGAAGTAACTGAGAAGCAAGACTGCAGTTGCGATTGCGATTGTGAGGGAGACTGCGATTGCGGTTGTGACTGCGATTGCGATGAAGGTTGCGATTGTTGAAGGAAAATGATAGCCGCCACCAAAAGGTGGCGGCTTGGAAAATTTTTATCCTGCCTGCGCCTGCGACTGGGCTTTATTG
>JANZZQ010000241.1 GCA_026419315.1 Armatimonadota bacterium
CGACAAAACCGCATCTATCAGCTGGCGAATAAGTGAGGACAACACCCTTGTGGAATTCAGCAATGAGCAATGGCGAGTTTTGATCACCGGGCTCGCTGGAACTTATGCCAACTATCGCAGGGTCATCCCAAAACAGTTCTTGCACCAAATCAAGTTTAGGGTTGAGGAAATTTTGCCTGCACTCAGACGCATGACTGTCTTCCGACCATCTGGACGACGCCAGCCTTTACGGGTCATCCTGCGCTTGATCCCAGAAACTTCAACGATGGAACTTGTCGCCGTTGACATCGAAATGGGAAGTTATGAGGAGGTCGGCAAAGAGGCTATCAATGTGGAACACCTTTCGGGCTCGCCTCAACCTTACACGATCGCTTTCCAGCACCCTTACCTTATGGAGTTCTTGAGCACGCTCCGGTCAGGGGAAGTCATTGCTAACTTCCAAGAGCCGACACAAGCAGCGTTGTGGCAACCTGTCAACGATGACCGATGGCTCTATGTCGTGATGCCAATGCACTTGCCCGGTGCGGAGTGATGCATGAGGTTAGACCTTGACTCTGCACTAAATGTTTTCCGAGGCACGCCTCAAGCGTGCCTTTTTGTTTTGGGGGTATGTCTCTTCTCGTGCACTACTTTCGTCAACCCAGAAAAGTTGTCAACGGGTGTCTTGACTTTTTCACTTAGTCGTGCTACAGTGTCAGTGGGCATTTCAGATGCCCACATAGCAAATTGCCCCTACAATAGAGCGTAAGGAGGGGTGAAGTCATGGGGCAAATTGGTGTTGAGAGGCGTTTTCGCTTCGGTTTCACTCTCATTGAGTTGCTCGTGGTGATTGCCATCATCGCGATTCTCGCGGCAATTCTGTTCCCCGTGTTCAGTCAAGCCCGTGAAAAAGCCCGACAGTCAACCTGTTTGAGTAATGCTCGGCAAATCGGTCTGGGTGTGGCTCAATACATCCAAGACTACGACGAGCGTGTTCCTCCTTTCTGCTGGGGTCAACTGGTTTGTAACCCCGTTTCTTGGGGTTCTTTCTGGTTTCGTTCAACCGAACCCTATTTCAGAAACCGTCAACTTTTTGAATGTCCTACGGCAATGCGAACTGGTTGGGGTGGAAGAGGCTGCAACTTCCCGGCTATAGTCAGAGACAACGACACTCGCTGGATGGGCGTCAACATTAGTTATGGCTACAACGAGTTCATGTCTTTCAGTTTCAACAGACTAGCGGAATTCAGGTATCCTGCAAACACGATTATCTTTGCCGACTCGCGCTGCGTTTATCTTGGCGGTTATTGGCAAGTTCAACCACCTGAGCGGTTCCTATTGAGGCGTATCGTTTACGCTGAACCTCGCGGAGGCGATAGATGTGGTTGCCCACCTCAAAATGCAACTAATCCACCATCAGACCCTGGTGAATTTAGCCGTCACTTGAAAGGCAATGTGATCGGTTTTGTTGATGGACATGTCAAGTGGTATCAATGGGGGCGAACATGGACAGTGACAAGCGGTCGTGGCGACCTGCGTTACTTCAACGATGTCCGATTTGGTGTGGATTCTCGGGAGTTCTGACAACATTTGTTCAGCATCTGTTGCGGATGGGAAGGAGGGATGGTTATGCGACGTGAGGTTCCGCTAGGTATTGCAGTTGTTATCATTTTAGCCGTCATAATCATTGCTGGTGGAATCGTTTGGTGGATGATTACCCGCCAACCAACACCTGAAGGGCCAGCACCAAAAGAGTTCATGGTCAAACCACCTTACGCAAAAGAAACACCAACTCAGACTCAACCTCAGCCTCAGCA
>JANZZQ010000024.1 GCA_026419315.1 Armatimonadota bacterium
GCTCACATCGGAAAGCAAGGCGTTAGTTTCACCTGCCGCATAACCACTCTTTGTCAACCACTGCGTGGCGAATGGTTTTGCGTCGGTAAGTGTAGACGCAATGGATGCTGCCATCGGAAGCCACCAACAAGCACGGGTAACTGAACTCACCTTCACCTACCTCCAAGTCCCGAATGAAAACCCACTGCTCACTTTCGTCAGGCGAAAAAGCAACGCTCAAAGGTGTTCTTTTGTCAACGCTGTCGTTGAACGCTAAGACCAGACCGCTGTCTGGAAGCCTTGCGAGGTCAATTGCGCTGTTCGGGTTTGGAAGGTTGATGGGTTCTGGCTGAGTCCAACGCTGTCCACCATCTTCGGAAACGAGTCGGAAAATTCTTCCAGCGCTGCTGCGACAATATGCCAACAATTTCCCGTCGGAAAGTTCCACCACAGCAGGCTGAATTAAACGAAAGCGAGTTTGAACAGCGAATTCTCTCCATGTCTTTCCCTTGTCCTCCGAACGCCAGAAAATGGGTCGCCAACGGAGTTCATCGTAAAGGGGCAACAACCAAGCACCATCCTGAAGAACCAAAGGTTTCGTCCGAGGCATTGTCCCTTGAACTGCGGAAAGCAATTGGGGTTCGCTCCATGTCTTGCCTTCATCAAGCGACTTAGCGGCAAAGAGCAAAGAAGATGTCCAACCCGTTCCTTGCAATGTGACAAAGAAAAGCCAAACGACACCGTCAGGGGAGGTGAAAAGAACTGGGTTTCCGTCCGCCTTTTGTGGTGTGTCAATCAACTTTTTAGGTTCCGACCATGTCCATTTTCCATTCCCGCGTTTTTGAGCTCGCACGATGAAAATCGCTTGGTCGGGAGAAGTTTCGTAAGAGCCCGCGTAAAATGCACAGAGCAAATCCCCACTTGGGAGTTCTGTCAAAGTTGAAGCGTGCGCCATCGGATGAGATGGCATCGGGTCGAAGATGTCCTGCTTGACCATCCTCCAACACCTCCTAACGGGAGGAAGTTTTTCAGCGGTTCGCTTTTGTTTTAATTTTGTCAACACCCTGCGAGGCTTTAAGGTCGGTGGTTCAGTTTGACCGAAGGGCTTTTGGGGTTGTCATAATTAGCGTCTGGAGGGATCAGCGATGAGGAAATTTTTGGCGCTTGCATTGTTGTTTTGCGCTGCTGTGCCGATAGGTTCGCAATTGGTCAGGTCGCCATATGAATCTCATCCCCACTTCGTTTGGGGATTGCTGCCTTCGTTTTTTGAAAGGCACTCCGTTCATTCCGACACCGAAGTGATCGAGAACGCAATTGGGATTTTAATGGGCATCGGGGATTACTGCTGGCACGAAGGTTTTCACTTTCAACTCATTCGCATTCAAAAAGCGAGCATAGAATTAGACCCCAATTTCTGCGAAGCCTACGAGAACGCCGCTTGGCTTTTAATCAGTTACAATCGCAAAGAAGAGGCATTGGCTTTGCTGAAGCGCTACCTTGAAAACAACCCAAACCGTTATGAGCCATACTACGAGTTGGGCTGGTTTTACTTTCACTGGCAGAAACAGCCAGCGGAAGCAATCCCTTGGCTTGAAAAGGCGGTTCGCTTCCCTCACCCGCCACTAATTGAACACACCCTCGCCCACGCCTACGAGCGAGCGGGGCGGTTGAAAGACGCTTTGGCTGTTTGGGAGAACAAACTGAAACGCTATCCCAACGACCCGGTAGCAAAACGACACAGCGAGCGGCTACGGCAACTGCTAAAATCCAAAGAACGCTGAGGAGGCGAAGTTGTAGTGACGGAGCAGTGGGATGTAGTAGTCATCGGTGGTGGACCGGCTGGCTACACAGCAGCAATCAGAGCAAAGCAACACGGATTAAATGTCCTGTTGGTTGAAAGGGATGAGTTAGGGGGAACTTGTTTGAACCGAGGTTGTATTCCTTCAAAGGCGTTGATTCATTGCGCTAAAGTTTGGCACACTGTCAAAAACGCTAACCAATTTGGTGTCAATGTCGCCGAAGCCAATCTTGACTGGGATGCAATACAAAAATGGGTGAACCGTGTTGTTCAAACCTTGAGGAGGGGTTTGCAGTCGCTTTTACAGCATCAAGGTGTCTCGGTCGTAAAAGGTGAAGCGAGGCTCTTGGGGCCACAGAAAGTTCACATCTCTTCGGACGGGAGCGAGCAAACTTTATCGGCGAAAGCGGTGGTTTTAGCCACGGGCTCCTCTCCTCTGAAAATCCCCCATGACCCAAACGCTCCTGTTGTATCGGAAGAGCAAGCACTGTTTTTGCCCTCTTTCCCTCAAAATGTCGCCGTCATCGGTGGCGGTGCGTCGGGTGTTGAAATGGCCTGGATTTTCAACACTCTGGGAGCAAAAGTCACTTTGATCGAAATGTTGCCGAGAATCTTGCCGGCAATGGACGAGGAAGTCGCCGAAGGTTTGCAGCAGGCTTTGAAACGACAAGGAATCGCTATCTTGACAAACACGAAAGTGTCCCACATATCTGCCCGACAAAACAAAGCCATCGTCAATGCTGGAGGAGAGGAACTGGAGGTGGATTTGGTCATTTGCGCTGCGGGGAGGAAAGCCAATAGCGAAGGTTTAAGTGAGCACGGGATAACTCTCAACGCCAACGGCACAGTTGCTGTGGATGAGTGGCAACAAACTTCGGTTCTGTCCGTATTTGCAATAGGTGATTTAGTTCACGGGAGCGGGACAGCCCACGGTGGGATGGTTGAAGCGGAGCGAGCGGTTTGCGGGATTGTTCGTCAATTAGGTGGGGAACCGCTTATTCCCGTCCCTTCAAGTTACTTTGTGCCAATTTGCGCATACACTGAGCCTCAAGCTTTAAGTGTTGGGTTGACAGAACAGGAAGCAAAGGAACGGGGAATTGATACTGAGGTCGCTCGTTTCCCTTGGAGAGCCAGCGGGGCAGCAATGACAATTGGGATGACCGAAGGGTTTGTCAAGGTGGTAGCGGACGCTAAGACGAAGCGAGTGATTGGAATACACATTCTCGGGGCGGATGCGACAAACTTGAATGGTGAAGCGAGCCTGATAGTGGCAAGTGGAGTGAGTATCGAGCAAGCAGCAAACGTGGTGCGCCAACACCCGAGTTTGAGCGAAGGGATCAAAGAAGCCTTGTGGTCATTGGTCGGTTTGCCTCTGCACACCGCTAAACGCCCTAACAGGGGGCGAGTGTGATGGCGAAATACGTTTTAGTTGTGGAGGATGAAGATGCAGTTCGCTCCATTATAGCTGAAGCGATGAGGTTGGAAGGGCTTGAAGTTCGTGAAGCCCGGAATGGGGACGAAGCGATGAACATGTTCTTGACAGACCCCCCCGCTTTGGTGATTTTGGATGTGCTCATCCCGGGCATGAACGGGCTGGAAGTTTGTCAATCCATCCGAAATCTGCCTGAACCCTTAAGCAAGACCCCAATCATCATGCTGACCGCTATCGACACAAGATTGGGTGAGCGGCTTGGGAAAGAGGTGGGTGCCGACATCTACTTGACTAAACCCTTTAGCCCTCGCGAATTGCGACAAAAAGTTAGGGAACTTTTGGCTCGTTCGGAGGCGGAGGGGAGATGAAGCGGAAGATTTTGGTTGTGGATGACGAAGTGGCAATCGTCAGGGTTTTGAAAGATCGTTTGGAAATGGAGGGATTTGAGGTCTTGACCGCGTATGACGGTTCGGAAGGGGTAGAGATTGCTAAAAGGGAAAAACCTGACCTAATCATCATGGACATAACCATGCCCAACATGGATGGCTTAACCGCTGCGAGAATTATTCGCGAGAAACCGGAAACCGCGCACATACCCATAATCATGCTCACCGCTCGCGGGCAAGAAAGCGACGAACAAGCAGGCTATCAAGCGGGGGCTGTCCTTTACTTCACGAAACCCTTCAGCACTCGTCAGTTGGTCCGAGAAATCAGAAACATTTTGGGAGAGGACGAGGTTTAAAGTGCCGAGCCCACTCGTTGGCTGAAGGAGGTGGTTTCCGCGATGCCGGGGCGATATTTGCTTATTGTCACCCAAGACGGTCACGCTAAGCGAACCCCAATTAACGAGTTCAAACCTCGCCGTCGCGGCACTAAAGGCTCTAACGCTTTGAAGGACGGTTTTTTACTTGGTGGCGCCACAATCGTTGGGGATAACGGGGAAGTCCTTGTTGTGACCGAGCGGGGGAGGGTTCTGAGGACGCAAGTCAACGAAATTGCCATCCTCTCCCGGATGGGGAGAGGGGGAAAAATCATCCAACTTGAAGAAGGTGACAAAGTTGTCGCAGTGCTGGCTATTTGAGAGAGGGGGAGAACCGTTGTGGTCCGGGAATGGAAACTCCAATGGCAGTCAACCGAGGAAGTCACACCGAGATTGATGTTCGTGGGTTTGGGAACTATCGGTTTGCTCGCAGCGCGAATCGCTCTGCAAAGGAGAGACGTTCAAGTTGTTGCTGCCGTGGATACAGACCCTCAAAAAGTCGGTCAAGACATCGGCTTCCTAACAGGTTGGGGAAGAACTCACTTGACCGTCACGGATTCTTTGGAAGAGGCCTTGACAAACTCTAAACCCAATGTGGCAGTTGTTGCGACAACTTCGAAGTTGGCTGATGTCATGCCCACTTTAAAATCTTTGGTTGACGCTGGTGTCCACGTTGTCTCGTCTACCGAAGAACTGTTTTTCCCGTGGCTGACTGGCGGCGAGGAAATCTGGATGCTTCACGAGTTGGCAAAGGACAGGAAAGTTTCGGTCGTTGGGGTGGGTGTCAACCCGGGTTTTGTGATGGACAGATTGCCTGTGTTCTTGACACAGGTTTGCGTTAACTTGAGGCGGGTTATTGTCCGGCGCTTCGTCGATGTATCAACTCGTCGCATTCAATTGCAGAGAAAAATGGGGGTGGGGTTGACAGTTAGCGAATACGAGGTTGGGGTTTTGGAAGGGAGGCTGGGGCACGTCGGTTTGCCCCAATCACTTGCCTTCCTCGCCGCTTCGCTCGGGATAGAGATTTCAAGCATAACCGAATCAATCGAGCCGGTCCTTGACGATGATGGGAAAGTGCTTGGAACCAGCCAAATTGCCTCGGGGTGGGAGGGCGAATACGAACGAATCAGGCTTGAACTCAGGATGACAGTGGGCGAAACCAGCCCCCGTGACGAAATAGAGATTGATGCTGACCCACCTTTGCAATTGGTTGTCCCAGGCGGTGTCGCCGGTGACGATGCAACCGCTGCTATCTTGGTCAACACAGCCTCCTGGGTCCACTTCCTCCCCCCAGGGGTTCACAGCGGTGCTGCCTGGTTCCCGAGAATGCCTTTGCTGCCAATACTTGCCAGCTGAAAAGGTTGGCTACAAAAGCTCACCAACAAAAATCGGCGATGAAACAGAACGAGCGACACGGGACTTCTAACTTCGCCGACTTTACCTTGTGTGGGCGCGAGATTCTAACGGACACCGCTTAAAAACCACACCTCAAACCCAGAAGCCAGACGGGAGGTTCGCTGACCAAACGAATCGTTTACGGTGTTTGCACTAACCACTTTGCAAAAAATCGGTCCTATAAGGCTTCCGGCTTTTCTTTCACCTTGTCAAGAGAGCAACTGCTTCCACAATTGACTGCCAAATAAGCAACCCATCGCTCGAACCGAGCAAACTTTCAGATGCTCGCTCAGGGTGAGGCATCATGCCAAGCACGTTGCCCCTTTCATTCACGATGCCGGCAATGTTTCCGATTGAGCCGTTGGGGTTTGCTTCATCGGTGATTTGACCGCTGGGGTCGCAGTATCTGAAGACGATTTGTCCGTTGCTTTCAAGTCGCTTTAGCGTCTCATCGTCGCAAAAATAACGACCATCGTTATGGGCAATTGGAATTCTAAGCACTTGCCCAACTCTACATCGGTTGGTGAAAGGCGTATTAGCGTTTTCCACTCTCAAGTTGACGAACTTGCAGATGAAGTGGAGCGATTTGTTGCGGATCAAAGCGCCTGGGAGCAAACCAGCTTCAACCAAAATTTGGAAGCCGTTGCAAATCCCGATGACTAAGCCTCCCCTTTCGACGAATTCGCACACTGCTTCCATTACGGGCGAAAAGCGAGCGACTGCACCAACGCGCAAATAGTCGCCGTAAGAAAACCCGCCCGGAAGAATGATGCAATCAAAGCGGGAAACATCCCTGTCTTCGTGCCAGACGAACTCCGCTTCACATTTCAGGACTCTCGTGACCACATGCCAACAGTCTCGGTCACAATTTGTTCCGGGAAACACAACGATTCCAAAACGCATCTGTCAAGCCCCCTTTGACGATTTCTGGCTGTCAAACATTTTGGCGCCCTTTCTCCACCAGTCAAATCGGGCTTCGGATATTGACAATTTGTGAGGTGTTCAAAGGTGGCGGATTTTGCCGGAAAAACGAGTGGGCTTTTTGACACCGACGGACTTTGCGAACTTGCAAGGGAGGTTTTGCGGATTGAAGCGGATGCAATCCGACAGTTAGTGGAACGGATCGGCTCGGATTTTGAGAAAGCTGTTCACATCCTCTTGAATTGCAAAGGTCACGTTGTCGTCACGGGCATGGGCAAATCCGGGGCAATTGGTCGCAAAATTGCAGCAACCCTTTCAAGCACGGGCACTCCTTCCTTGTTCCTTCACCCAGCAGAAGGCGTTCACGGCGATTTGGGTTCGATAACCCCGAACGATGTTGTCCTTGCACTCAGTTACAGTGGCGAGACCGACGAACTTTTAGCGATTTTGCCCGCCATAAAACGATTGGGCATCCCGTTAATCGTCCTTACGGGAAACCCTAATTCCACGCTGGCAAGAGCGGCCGATGTCGTTTTGGATGTTTCAGTTGAAAGGGAGGCATGTCCACTTAACTTAGCACCAACCGCAAGTGCAGCGGCGATGTTGGCGATGGGGGATGCCTTGGCACTGGCCGCAATGAAAGCAAAACGCTTCACTCAGGAAGATTTCGCTCGCTTGCATCCGGCAGGTGCTTTGGGAAGAAGGCTACTGCTGAGGGTCAAGGATTTGATGAGAACTGGGGAAAGAATGGCCGTTGTCCATTTCCGGGAGCCGACAAGGGCAGCGTTCGCCGCAATCACAAAAGCCCGCGCCGGTGCCTGCGTGGTAGTGGACGATGAGGGCAAATTGTGCGGAATCGTCACTGACGGGGATTTGAGGAGGGCTTTGCTGAGAGATGTGAATTTGTTCAACGCTCCGGTTACAGAGGTCATGACGAAGTCGCCAAAGGTTATCCACCCAGATGCACTCGCAACGGAAGCTCTTCGGTTGATGCAAAGCTACCAAATTGATGACCTCCCGGTCATAGATGAGCATGGTCGTCCCGTAGGGATGCTTGACGTGCAAGACTTGTTGCAGGCAGGCATTGTCTGAAGGGAGGAATGAAAAAAATGAGAGAGGCAGATTGGGTGGAGCGACTGTGGCAGCAGATTGGCCTATTGGCAACGCAAACTGTCACCAAAGAAGACATCCAACGACTGGAAGGGAAGCTGGATTCTCTGGCCAGTGAGGATGCACTGGAAAAGTTAGCGGGCAAACTTGACACTTTGCTTATTAACGCGGCAACCAAAGTTGAGGTTGGGCGGATAGAAAGCAGAATGGAGCTCCTGCCTTTGAAGGAGGATGTTCATAGGATAGAAACCCGCCTTACAGACTCCCTGCCCCAAATGGTGACCAAGCAGGAATGGAGCGCCATGGAAACCAGATTGGCTCGCACCTTGACGAAAGAGGATTTCTCCCACGCGATCGTTCCCTTGCGGGAGGCTTTGGATTCCGCCGCTCAAAGGTTATCTGACTCAGTCCAGCAAATCAATTCCCTTCGCAACCTCGTTGGGATATCGCTGGCCCTAAATGCCTTCACTTTACTTCTTCTCGTTTTGCTTTTGCTGAGAACTCGCTAAACCTTTACCGTCGTGTGCTATAATGGAGCGTGGAAGTCACAGAAAAACATGGCAGGGAGGGATTGCCATGGGAAGTTTGAGTGGGGTTAGCGAAGGCAGGAAAGGTTTCACGCTGATTGAGCTGTTGGTAGTCATCACAATTATCGTCATTTTGGCGAGTATCCTCTTCCCCGTGTTTGCTCGCGCCCGCGAAAAAGCGAGACAATCCCAATGCCTCAGCAACATGCGAAACATCCTTCAAGCAACTGCCCAGTATTCACAAGACTTCGACGAGCGATTTCCTTTCTGGCGCACCCCTTGCTGGGTTGGTGGACCTTCTTACATGTTTGATGCTCCAATCCCTGCGAAGCTTGACCCTCACCTTCGCAACGCTCAAATTTACCTTTGCCCTTCAACTGCTCGCGATTGGAGTTGGCCTCTCGAGGGTGGAAGAAGTGGTTGGGGTTGGGCTTGTGGTCGCGGGTTCGGAACTCACCCATCAATCCGTCGCCCAGATTGGCTTTACCTAACCCACTACGGTTACAACGAATTTGTTCAAAACGACGCTGAAGGCTACGGTAAATTCTCAACGATCAAGCGAGCAAGTGAATTCGTCATTTGGGGTGACAGTGAAGCTGCTTTCTTTACCCCTTGGGGTTACAACCAGCCTTGGGGCATCTCACCTGCTGGTATTGTCCGCAGGCTTGCCTTCCCAGAAATTTACCCTCCCCCTCTCGACCAGGACCCGAGAGCTGATGAATTCGCCACCCGCCACAGTGGCGGCTCTATCTTGGGCTTTGCCGACAGCCACGCAAAATGGTTCCCGTGGCGCCAAATCCGAATGGCTCGCCCATACTCACCCGTTGGACCTTTGGGCGGGACGCTCCGATTTATGCTCTGTGATGAAGTCCCTGACGCTCGTTGCTTGAGAACTGATTTCTGGTGGTGGTAGTTTTGTCTGGTTTCCGTTTTTCGCTCGCCAAGCCTCTGATCGGTCAAAGGGTTGACTAATCGCCTTTTGGCCGCGGCAGTTTAGTCTCTGGAACACGCCTAAAACCTTAAGCGCTTAGGTTGCCTTAAACATGAAACGCTCGCCTCGGAGGTGATGAAGCAGATGCAATTGTCAGCAGGAAAGTGGCAACGGCTCCGTTCCTTAACGGACGAGCAAGGCCGCTTTAAGATGATGGCGATTGACCAGCGCGATTCGATGAGGGAAGCGATCCGTAAAAAGTTGGGTGACATCCCGAGCGATGAAATGTTCAAGCATGTCGCAAGGGTGAAGGAACTTGTAACCAAGCACCTTGCCCGCTATTCAACTGCGACATTGACTGACCCGGTTTACGGCTACCCCTACTCAATCCAGCACTTACCACCCCGAGTTGGGCTGTTGCTCGCATATGAGGAGTCGCCGCCCCAGCGAGTTGAAGTTAACGGAAAACGAGAACGCCGCGCCATTTTAATTGAAGGTTGGTCAGTTGAAAAGGCTCTAAGGGCCGGTGCAGATGCTGTCAAGTTGCTCATTCACTACCGCCCCGACGCTTCCGAAGAAACTTGCAGACACCAACAAGAAGTTGTCCGAAAAGTTGGCGAAGAATGCGCTAAGTATGATGTTCCGTTCCTCCTTGAGTTCACCGGATACGATTTGGTCTCCGGCGAAACCAAGACCCCAGAATACGCTAAAAAGAAGCCTTGGGTTGTCATTGAAAGTGTCAAGGAGTTCAGCAAGCCCGAATACGGGGTTGACATCCTTAAGGTTGAGTTCCCAGCAGACTTGAAGTTTGTCAAGGAATTCGCCAACGGCGCTTTTGACGGGCAAGAACGACCTGCCGTTTACTCCCTCAAAGAAGTTGAGCAATTTTGCAAAGAACTCAATGATGCCGCCGGCGCTCCTTGGGTAATTTTGAGCGCTGGCGTCGACATTGAAGAGTTCCTCATCCAAGTTGAAATGGCTTGCGAGGCTGGTGCAAGTGGATTCCTCTGCGGTCGTGCGATCTGGAAGGGCGTCCTTGACTACTTCCCCGATGAAGCCAGGATGGAGGAATGGCTGTCAACGGTCGGAGCTTACAACTTTATTCGGGCAAACGCTTACGCCGAAAAGGCGAGACCTTGGTATGAGCACCCAAAGTTTGGTGGCAAATGCAATGTTGAACTGAAAGGCAAATCGCCGAACTGGTATGCCGAATACGGCTCATGACATCTGATGGTTGGGAGGGTGAATCTCCCGACAAACCCTCAAAAACACGGCCCGCGGGAGAAGTTCACCCTCCCCGATCTCTTTTGCGTGCGCTTGTGCATTGCTCATCTTTTCAGCCTGATGGCAGAAAGGTTAGACCCTGTTCTGTAAACCACAACTTCCTTTCCCCAACCCTGTTAATGTGCCCGATGATTTGAGCCTGTTCACCTTGCGAACGCAAAATGGCAACGGTCTTGTCAGCATCCTCGGGCGCAACAACAACGCAGAACCCAACACCCATGTTGAAAGTCTTGAACATTTCTTCGTTGGGCACTTGCCCCAATTTTTGAATCACCGCAAAAATCGGCGGGATTTCCGGCAAAGAGTTGATAACGAACTCGCACGGGGTTTGAACCCTTAAAAGGTTCAAAAAACCGCCGCCCGTTATGTGAATCAAAGCCTTGACAGGAATTTGTTTCATCAGCTCGAGAACAGGCTTGACATAAATTCTTGTCGGCTTGAGCAACTCTTCGCCGACAGCGCAGCCGAACTCAGGGACAAATTGACTTGGCGACCACTTTGCGATGTCAAAGAAAATTCGTCTCGCAAGGGTCAAGCCGTTGCTGTGAATTCCGTTGCTCGCAAGCCCAACGACGATATCGCCTCTTTGCAAGTTTTGACCCACGATGATTTTCTGCGGGTGAACTAACCCGACACATGTTCCAACCAAATCAAACCCTTTGCCCTCCTCAACCCGTCTTATCATCTCCCGAATTTGAGCCAACTCTCCGCCAACGATTGCTACGCCCGCTTGCTTTGCACCCTCTGCAAGCCCGAAAGCGATTTGCTCAATAACATCGGGATTGAGTTTCTCAACCGCAAGGTAATCAACGAAAATCGCTGGCGTTGCGCCAACACACAAAACATCGTTGACATTCATCGCAACGCAATCAATCCCGACGGTGTCATATTTGTCAAGCATCTCGGCGACCAAAAGTTTCGTGCCCACGCCGTCGGTTGAAATTGCGATGGCGAGTTCGTCGGTGATTTGAACGACGGCAGCGAAGTAGCCAATTCCGAGGGCTAATTTGCCAACGGGCAAGAAATTCGCTGTTGGCTTCAAGACCTCAGTCAGCCGCTTCAGCGCTTCCGGCTCACCGCGAACATCAACGCCTGCTTCTTGGTAAGTCATTGGCTTCAACGAACTTTCACCTCTCCTTAAGGTTCTCATCTGTTTGCACTTGACGAAACCACAGTGACCCAATGCACAAACATCGGTTTCACTTTGATTGGCGGGTTATCTTTGCCAACCAATTGTAGCGCTTTCTCTCGCTCGTAGTAATAAAGCCCGTGAGCACTTATGGAGAGGTTCAATCTCCGTTCCTCAGCGGTTACTGGGTCAATGATTTTGATGAGCAGGTGCTCAAAGTTTTCAAGGGATTCTCTGGAAAACGAAAGGTCATGCCCTAAAGTCGGGATGGTCAAAGTCAGTCGCCCTTCCACTTCGCCGTCAAAGATGACTTGGGAAGGCGAATCAATACTTTTCTTCCGCTCAACTATAACTCTGACTTTGGTGACAGGCTCTTCCCGCTCCTTGAACCTTAGCCACTCCTTATCGCGTATTTCAGCCCTGTAGATATGCCTCGTGGCTTCAATCTCCAAGGTGAAGGTGACTTCATGAGGCGCAAGCAATGAGTTGACAGACAAGATTGAGCCCCAAAGGGCGTAGTCCTTAAATGCCCATAGGGCAAGCCCTTCAAGTCTTTGGCAACGCATCCCTTCGTGTTCCACAAGCACTGATGTTGTCAAGCCGACTTTTTCTGGGTAGAAAGCGTGAATAAGGAACAATGTTTTCCCCGTTTCGTCTGTGAACTTTTCAGCGATACATTGAGCATTAGTTGGGTCAAAAGCGCCTTGTCGGTAAAAATAAACTCGGCAACGAGCGCCTATTGCAGGGCTGAAGGTCGGTTTCATAATGTCACCGGGCATTTCTTGCCGTGCTTTCACC
>JANZZQ010000242.1 GCA_026419315.1 Armatimonadota bacterium
GATTGGTTGCGAGGAAAGCCAACAACTCTTGCTTCAGCGGTGTGTCAAGGACTTCACGCAGGAACGACCTCAATGTTTCAGTCACAGACACAGCCACACCCTCTCGCCTCACTCCTGTCAAGTTTGTTGTTTTTCGGGTTTCTCAAACCCTAACTTGGACTGGTTCACGGCGGCGGCGACCCCTTTGCCGCTTGATTAACTCGTAGTCAAGACCTGCTGCTTCAACGGCTGCCCGCCAACTCCCAAAATAGCGGGGCGATTGAGCGATGGCGACCAAGTTCGGGTAAGTTCGCTGCATCGCCGTGATGCTCAAATCTTTGCCTTCAGCGTAAAGTCGCCGGATTTCGGCTATGATTCTCTCCGGCGTCCATTTTTGTTTTTGGACGATTTCGTGGTAGTTGAGTCCCGCTGCCTCTATCGCTTTCCTCCAACTGCCGAACCTGTGGCGAGCCTTCCGGAAAAGAGACAAGTGGTAACGCCAAGCGCCGCTCAGCTCCTCAATTTTGCCCTCCTGATACAACCGTCTAATCTCGTCAATGATTTGCTGCTTATCCTGCTCAATTTGGCTGGTCCGCTTCTGTTTGATGTAAGAATCGTAGTCAATCCCCGCTGCTATCATTGCCTCGCGCCACCCACCGAAGAACTTCCGAGCAGCCATAAGTAGGGTTTGACATAACCTCGCAACCGCTGAAGGTCGCAAATCCTCGCCCTTTCCGTAAAGTTGACGAATTTCCTCAAGAACTCGTTCTTTGCTCCAACGCTTAACTTGCAGGATTTCATCGTAGTTGAAACCGGCAGCCTCAACAGCAGCCCTCCAACTTCCGAAATACTTTCGCGAGCAGGCAGTCGCCACCAATGATGGGAACACCCGCCTCACAGATGCCATGTGCAACGGGACGCCTTGCTCGTGCAGTTTTCGGATTTCTTCCACAATTCGTTCATGAGACCACCGATATCGCTTGCCCATCGTCCGAGAAAACACCTCCGGTCGCTAAGTCTTAGCATGAAAACCTGCAACAATTATAAGCCAAAAGCTCGGCAAAGAAACTGGATCGAAACACAAACCAAAAACCCAAACCTTTGCGTTTTTCGGTGCCGGCGAAGAAACTCGCCAGCACCCTCTGCTCAAAAGCGTTGGTGCGTCTTTGTCAAGTCCAAAAAGGGACAGAGAAGCCAGAGGAGATTGGTCAAAAAACCGAACTCAAAGGCAGCGAGGGCGACGAGTAAAGGAATGGCAAAGGCGAAACTCCCACTCTTCTCCCGTTGATGATGTCATCAAAGCCTCAGGAGCGCATGGGGTTCGTTTCCGCAAAAACAAAGTTCACAACAGCCGTCACTTCGGTTGAAGAAATTGTCAAGAAAGTTCAAGACGAAATTGATGCGAGTGGTCGGCAGGTAGTCATGGAGGTTTGGGCTGCCTTGCAGTTACTCAAAGATGCGGTGAAGGAAGCGCCTGTCCCGCCGGCACCCATGCCGGAATTGGAGCGAAAGTTCGCTGCCGTCGGTGAGCGGTTGAGCGTCGCCGTTGAAGTCTTATTGACCCAAACCTTTATCAGTGCTATTGAGAAAACCACCGGTGTCATGCCGGAACTTAACTTTCTCGTTTTTGAGCGTGTGGTGCAATTTTTCGGTGCTGACCGAAAAGAGGTTCAAGCGATGAGGGAAAAGGGGCTTACATGGTCAAGCATTATCGTCGGTTACGGACTTACAAAGGCATCGGGCAAGTCTGCGAAGGAAGTGTTCGCTGCCTATAACAAAGGAAAAGCATGGTCAAAAGTGGCTTTGGACT
>JANZZQ010000243.1 GCA_026419315.1 Armatimonadota bacterium
ATCTTGAGCCATCGCTACCAAAACCTTGCGCAAGTTCTCAACCTGTTCTTGCCTCAAAGTGTGAAATTGCAACCGCCTCAATTTCGTTACACCTTCAACCAATTGAGCGACATCTTCGCCAAACTCTTGATTAATCGTCGGCAATTCAACTTCAGTGTCCTCAACAACATCGTGCAAGAGAGCGGCGGCGATGCTTTGGGCGTCAAGACCCATGTCGGTAACGATGAGGGCGACGTTCCAAGGGTGGGTAATGTAAGGTTCGCCTGACAAGCGGGTTTGCCCCGAGTGTGCCCAATCGGCGAAGCGGTAGGCGTGTTCGATCAACTCAAAATCCGCATCTGGCCGGAACTGCCTCACCCTTCGTAGCAAGATTTCAATAGGGTCACCTTCTTCCGTAACAATGCCTAAGCGCTCTGCTTGACGAGCCAACAAGGCGGCTGTAGTTTCCATCTTCGGTCACCGTCCACTTGTCATTATGGCGCAATTGAGACGATTTCGCCTTTCGCCCCCTACTCCAAAGCGTGTCGGTAGCGTGATGTCGGTAAGGCATTTCTTTTTTTCGGCAGGGCAGTAGCACTGCCCCCCGAATTTCGGAAAGTAATCAGCCCGCCCTTAAGATTGCAGCAATAAAACTTCGTAAAGAGCGCTGCCTTTGACCAAAGTTGCGAACTTGGACTGCCAAATGCTGCAAAATTTCTGTAGCCTTCAAAAAGCAAACGCTCTTTGATGCGAAGTTCGTTGCTTCGTTATTCATGCCGCTGGCTTTAACCGGCGGTTGGTGACGGATTCATAAACGCCGAATTCGCTTGGAGTTGATTTGGTTAAAAAATTTCGCCGACTGAAAGTCGGCGCTCATTAATTCGTCAGCAACTACGGACTGAAGTCCGTAGCGTGGATTTTTCTGCAGCGCGAATTGCCAGTTTGCGTTAAATCAATGCCGCTGGCTTCAGTCAGCGGTTGGTGACGGATTAATGAGCGCCGAATTCATTCGGCGAAGAAATCCGCCTTCTAAAGACGGCGGTCAAAAATTCGTTATTCACTATGGTCTAAAGCCCATAGCATGGTTGCGTTGTGGGAGGTGAGTAACACGATGCCACTTTACGAGTTCCGTTGCAACCAGTGCGGGAAAGTTTTCACTTTCCTCGTAGGGGTCATCGCCAACAACACTGACCCATACTGCCCCCGCTGCGGCAGCACAAACCTGACGAAACTGATTTCACGAATCAGGGCACATTTGAGCGAAGAAACCCGCCTTGAAAACCTTGCGAGTTCCTTTGAGAGCATTGACATTTCCGACAACCCCACGCCGCAAGAGGTTCGGTCGCTAATGCGCAAACTGACGAGCGCTTTGGGGGATGAGGTCGACCGCGAGGTCATTGATGAAATGGAAGAAGCGATGGAAGAGGAACTGAGGGGTGAGGGCAGAGAGAGGAACGGTGATCGGGACGAAACCATTTACTGATGTAGGGGGCGAGGAATTTGGCTGATTGGCTCATAGTTAATGGCTTGACAATCCTCAGCAAAGTCGGGTGCTTGCCCGTTGAGCAATCTGTCCCGCAGCCCATTGAAGTTGACATCGCTTTGGAAATGGATTTGCGGGAAGTGGGTAAGACCGACGACATCAAAAAAGGCGTTGATTATCGGAAGGTTTGCGATGTTGTTAGGCAAATTTTGGAGCAAAATAGTTTCAAGCTGCTTGAAAGCGCTGCATACACCATAGCCCCTCAACTGCTTCACCAATTCCCTAAAGTCCGGCGCGTTCGCGTTGAGG
>JANZZQ010000244.1 GCA_026419315.1 Armatimonadota bacterium
CAGACGATGTTTACCCAGCCGCCCAGACTGCTTGTGAATACCTTGAAGCGAAAGGTTTCGAAGTTGTCAAGATAGGGGCTTTGGTGACGGGCAAAATTGAGTCTTGGGTTGATGTTGCCGTTGAAGTGGCGAAGCGAGTCGTCAATGGCGAGGCGGATTTTGGGATCGTGGTTTGTTACACTGGCACGGGGGTCTCAATGGCTGCAAATAAAATCAAGGGGGCAAGGGCTGCGCTTTGCAACGATGCGAAAACCGCGGAGGGTGCTCGCAAATGGAACGAGGCAAATATTCTCGCCATGAGCGGTCGGCTCGTCACACCTGAGGTGGCGAAGGAAATTTTGGATGCTTGGCTATCAACAACCGAGATCGACCCATCAGAGTCAGAAAACATAGCGAAATTGAAAGCTTTGGATGAACCCAGAGGGAGTGAGGGGAAATGAGCGCTTTGTTGGATGCTTTGAAGAAGGTCGTCAACCGAGAGAATTTGACCCAATGGGAAGCGAAAGAGGCGATGAGGGTTGTCATGAGCGGTGAAGCCACACCAGCCCAGATTGCGGGTTTCTTGGTCGCGCTCAGGATGAAAGGAGAGACCGTAGCGGAAATTACCGGTTTCGCTGAGGCGATGAGGGAAAGTGCCATCAAAGTTGACACCAAGCATCGCCCAGTCGTTGACACTTGTGGGACGGGGGGTGACCGCATCAAAACTTTCAATGTGTCAACTGTCGCCGCTTTCATCGTAGCGGGCGCAGGTATCACGGTCGCGAAGCACGGCAACCGCTCAGTCACAAGCAAGGCTGGGAGCGCTGATGTTTTGGAAGCGTTAGGCTTCAATTTACAGATGAAGCCTGAACGGGCAAGACAAGCCCTTGACGAAATCGGTATCGCTTTCTTGTTCGCGCCGAACTTCCACCCAGCGATGAAGCACGCCCTTGGACCGCGCCGTGAACTCGGCTTGAGGACAGTTTTCAACTTGCTTGGACCAATCGTCAACCCTTGCCCTTTGGATGGACAACTGATGGGAGTTTACGACGGCTCTTTGACCCCTATAGTCGCACGAGTGCTTTCCAACTTGGGTGTTAAGCGAGCCTTCGTTGTCCACAGCCTTGACGGTATGGACGAAATTTCAATCACAAGCGCAACTCAAGTGAGCGAGGTAAAGGGTGGAGAAATCAGCACTTATGTCATCTTCCCGGAAGATTTCGGCTTCAAACGAACTGACCCCAAAGAACTGGAAGGTGGCAACGCCGAGGAGAACGCGAAACTCATGCGGCTAATTCTCAACAACGAACTTGAAGGACCAAAGCGCGATGTCGTCATCTTAAACGCCGCCGCAGCAATCGTGGCTGCTGGTGTAGTGGATAGCATCAAGGATGCTATCCCTATCGCCGAGGAATCCCTAAGAAGCAAAGCCGCTTTGAGTAAACTTGATGCGCTCATTGAGTTCTCACAAAAAGCGTGATATCCCTTGCGTCGCTTCGCAAAGAAACCCGAATGGAGTTGAAGGAGAATGAATCAAATTCGGTGGGAACTTGGTCTTGGCTTTCTCGCTGCTGGAGCATTGACGGTTGCTTCGGTTCTCGTTTTCGCCATCTTGATTGCACGGAAAACCCAAGCATCTTGGCGCTATTGGCTTTACGGCTCAATTGTGTTCGTCGTCTTTCAAGGCATCCTTAGGTTGCCTTGGATGATCGCTCTCAATTTTTTGCTCCGAGATGCCCTTCGTTCTTCCTTCGC
>JANZZQ010000245.1 GCA_026419315.1 Armatimonadota bacterium
GTGCTGAATGGTGGAAGGTGAAGGAGGTGGCGAGAAATGACAAGCCGCGAAAGGGTAATCGCAGCGATTGAGTTCAAAGGACCGGACCGCGTCCCCATCCACCACTTCGCTTTCCCCGGCGCCTTTTGGAGGCACGGGGAAAAACTCGTTGAATTGCTGAACGAGCGGTTCCCCGACGATTTCGGGTCTCGGTTTTCAGTCCCACAAAAACCCGAAGGCGATGATTTGTTCGTTCACTACACCGACGAATGGGGAAGCGAATGGGTGATGAGGAAGGGTTACACTGCCGGAGAAGTCAAAAAGCCAGCAATTGACGACTGGAGCAAGTGGAAGGATTACAGTTTCCCGCCCTTGCCGCCTGAAAGCCACTTTGAATCGCTTAAAGCCCGCATAGAAGAAAACGGGCACAAGTTCTATGTGCTCGGAAGTGGAGGCATTTTGTTTGAGCGGATGCAATGGCTTCGCGGTCCTGAGAACTTGTTCGTTGATTTGGCGGAAGACCGAGAAGAACTTCACGAACTCGCTGACCGCATCGTGGATTGGAACATCGGTTTGATAACTCGCTACATTAAGGCTGGGGTTGACGGGATAATGTTCGCCGATGATTGGGGCGCTCAAGACAGGTTGCTCATAAGCCCGAAGAAGTGGCGTGAATTTTTCAAACCCAGATACAAGCGCATGTTCGAAGTTGTCAAGGATGCGGGCAAGCATGTTTTCTTCCACACTGACGGCTGGACCGTTGACATTTGGGATGACCTCATTGAAATCGGTGTGGATGTTTTGAACCCACAGCACCCTCTTATGTCAAAGGAGATTTTGGAGCAAAAGCTGGCAGGACGAGTTTGCATCCGTTCCGACCTTGACCGCCAACACATTTTGCCCTTCGGGACGCCGGAACAAGTTCGCGAGCATGTCAAGGAAACGATTGCTTTGTTTGGGCGCTTTAACGGAGGATTGATTTTGCACGGGGAAATTGGTCCTGATGTTCCCTTTGAGAACATTGTTGCCATGTTGGAGGCTGCCCGTGAATTCGGAAAGTATCCGCTCTCGTGGTTAAGGTAGTGGAGGTTTCAACGCACTAAAACCAAGCATTTCGAGGAAGGTGAAACCGATGAGAGTGTGGGGGAGTTGGAGGTTGCTTTCAGAGCGGGAAGAAGAGATGTTACACTGGACAGCGCTGAGGATTTTGGACGAGGTCGGCGTGGCAGTTGAAAACGAAGATGTCTTGACAAAACTTGCGGATTTCGGCGCTCGTGTTGATAGAACGAGGCAGCGTGTCTATTTCTCCCCAGATTTCGTTGAGGGTTTCCTCGCTTCTTCCGAACGGTTTGACTGGGACAAAGCGGAACCTTATGTTGGTGGCAGCGCATCAGTCTATTTCGGCTACTACCTTGACCCTGAAACGGATGAATTCCGACAATGGTCAGTTACCGACATGCTCCGGTATTTCAAAGTAGCCCACCACATTGGCTTGGATTACGGTTCGGCGTATGTGTTCCCGATTGACGAAATTCCCAATGAGGCATTAGTGCCCTTCTTTCACTATTTCGCTTTGAAGTTCACGGGGCGAGCGAGCGCAAGTGTTAACAATGTCAAGTGGGCTTCAATTGTGCTTGAGATGAACGAGGCTTTTGCTGAGGAGAGCGGGATTCCGCTGCAGCAGGTTCTCAGCCCCGTTCACATC
>JANZZQ010000246.1 GCA_026419315.1 Armatimonadota bacterium
ATCCTCTGGAGTGGGCGGAGTTAAAGGTCTACCGTTCCCACCATTGCAAGCTACAAGTGAAAGCAAGAGACCTAACAAAATCACTGAAAACAGAGCAGAAACTCGCACCGTCCACTTCACAACCCATCACCTCCGCAATCAGAATTTGGCAAAGGCAACAAAGTTTTCGCATCATCCGATGAGACGATTTTATTAACCCAAAAGGGTTAGGCTTATGTCGGGCAAACGCTGTTGCAATTGGGCGGCGAACGCCACCGCTGCGTTTCGGTTCGGCAAGTTCAGTTTTCTGTAGATGCTCTTCAGGTGAGTTCTTAGGGTGTTGAGCGAGATCATCAAATTGCGAGCGATTTCGGCGTTGCCGAGACCTTTGCCCAACAAACGAAGAATGCGCCATTCCATAGGGGTCAGTTCGCTCAAATTTGGGCACTGACCATCGTTAGTGAACCTATGGCTCAACAAAGCCTTCGCTAACTCTTCGGAAACTTCCAGCACAACCTTCCTATCCTCAGTGACATCGCAAGCGAGCAAAGCCCTACCGATGATATTGCCTTTCTCTGTGCGGCAAATTCCGACCGTTACCCTCAACAGCCGTTCCGAAGGGACGCTAACCTTAATCACGCTCATGACCGGTTCCTCGCGTTGTTGAGCCTCAGACCAAAGGGCAAGAAGGGAAAAGTCTTGGATTGCCTTTTGAATCGGTCGCCCAATATCCGACTCAAAGATACCGAAAATCTCACCCGCTGCCCGGTTAACGAATATGAGACGGCTCTTTTCGTCGGTCAAAGCGATAGCCGTGGAAAGCCCTTCAAAAGCGAGTCGGATGAGACAATCATTGCAAAAAGTGTCGGTCACGCGGGAACGAGGCATATATCATCCCTCCTCTCACGCTGCAGTGGGATCTTCGCACTGCATCAGACTTCATGGCTCAAAAGGGCAAAATCAAAGGTCGCCGGTTAAAAGTTTGTAGGATTTCAAGCGAAATGGAAAGTCCGATGCAATTTCAACTCGGTTCGGGGTTGAGAAACGAGGTCTGTCAAGGAAGCGATGGCAAAAATCGAGCCGCTTTTTGCTGCGAGGTTTTTTCAGCGGCTGATACCGGGGGACGGTTTCGACCATAGCCGACAAGTTGGTTTTAAAGTCAGACGAAGCCCGCACGAAATCTTTCGGGCGGATTTCAGCCCTGTTTGTTGAGAATTTCAAGATTTGGTGAAAGCGTCAAGGGTTGGAGGGACATTGGAAAATTCAAAAAATTCAACACACCCAAAATCCCTTCGCCGAGTCAAGAGCTTTTGCGACTTTCTTGCGCTAAACTTTACGCAGCAAGTTGTGGATGGGGCGAGGGGCACCCGCAACGGAACGGTGATTGGGCTATGGGAATTGAAGTCTATCAAGTTCGTGGTGACATAATGGAACTCGTTTTTGACCCGCGAGAGGAGGATTTGCGGGTTGGCGAAAGTCTGTGCGTGCGGGAGAAGGACTCAGGGAGAGGGTTGATAGTCCAAATTATGGAGTTCCGAACCGCGACCTACCCATCAATGACAAGGGAGTTGCTTCGGTTGGCATTGGCAGGTAACGAGTGGGCGGCAGAGGCGCTGAGGGACCAGGAGGAATTGATGGCGAACGGTGGCGGGTTGCCTTCCAACAATGGGTTTCAGCCTTCAGAGGAGCGC
>JANZZQ010000247.1 GCA_026419315.1 Armatimonadota bacterium
GACAAAGCGAGGACCATATGCAGGGAGCGTCGGCTATTTCAGTTTCAACGGGAACATGGATATGGCGATCACCATCAGAACGATCGTGCTCAAAGGCAACAACGCTTTTGTGCAAGCGGGTGCAGGTATCGTCGCCGACAGTGTCCCAGAAAGGGAATTTCAGGAAACTGTCAATAAAGCGAAAGCGCTCCTTTCAGCCATTGAAATGGCAAAACAAGGACTGGAATGAGCAAGGCAACAATGAAGGAGGAACGGAGTTGCGAAAAACTGTGGGTGCCGCAAGAACGCTTTAAGCGGACTACTGTTTTTCGCCATTGTTGCTGTCAATTCTCCTTCCCGTAAAGGTTCGGGGTTGGACTTATCGTTGGGGATTTGCCCCGTGAAGCATCTTGAGTTTTGGCGATGAAGTTTTAGGCGGGGTGGGCTCGGTTGGAGGGAATGAAGGAGCAATTGCTTTAATCGCTCTTTGCGGGTGAAAGTTGGACTTTGCAACACCAGAAAAAAGTGTTCGCCTCGCCGTCCTTGACCTCCGAATGGGGAGGGCGTTTGGAGTGTTTCCGCGAGTTCTCAACGGTTCAATCCGACAGATAAACGACCACTCGCCTTTGTTTTGGGCCGTCAAACTCGTAAAAGTAAATGCGCTGATCTGGATCCATGACTAACTTCCCGTCCTTGACAATAAGCACTTCTGTTGGGGCGACAAGTGCCGCTTTCGTGTAGTGAGGGGCATTGTGGTCTGGATTAATTCGGTCTAACATCTCGTCCAATTTCGGTCTGTCGGAAACATCAACCTCCCTGTGAATGCTGACAGCAGCAGAAGTGTGTGGGACATAAACACAGACGAACCCCTCGTTGATTCCCAGTTCGGTCACCAGTTCCTGAACCTTTGCAGTGATGTCAATTAACTGCTCGCGCTCCGTTGTCTCAAAGGCGATTTCACGAACGAAACCCATAGGTCCAACCCTCCTTGTAGGTGGTCGTGGTGTGGGCTGAAGTCTGAAGAGCGATGCTGAAAATTGCCGAACAAAAAGTATAGCACGAGGCTTGCTGCCGCTTGACTTTGTTCAGGCTTGACAATCAATTGCAAAGTTCCGTGGAAGTGTCCTTCACGACCGCGACGATGTGGATTTTAGCCCGTGAGAAGTCAACAATTTCACCAATCACTCTAAATCGGGGGAAGGAAAACCCTGAAGGTCGTGCCCTTGAGTGACAGGGAAGTTTTTTCGGCTTTCCTTCCGGGAACCGAAAAAATTTTCCGAAGGGTTATGCCCCTGTGCGACCGGAGAAACGCAGCTCGCCGGAAGTTGGCACTTCGGGAAGTCCAAAGATTTCTGAAAGGTCACGGCATCAAAATCTTCTCGCTTCAAACAGAACTTGAAACTCACGATTGAGCATGGCATGAATTATTTGGGTTCGCCACTTCACCGAACGGGCAGGGTAACGAAGGTTTTGCGTCCCATCACAGGGCGAAATAGGGGCTGTCAAAGTTAGTTTAGGAGCTAATGAGGACAACGCACCTTGGTTGACTTTTTATCCTCGCCGTTCTGTGAGGTTGCTGCGAACTTTTCCGTTGCGAAGGGTCTCTCAAAGTCACTGGAAGCAAACATGAAGAGCCTGGACATTTTGGAGGAAACGATGCGATAATTTTAAGCGGGTAGAGAC
>JANZZQ010000248.1 GCA_026419315.1 Armatimonadota bacterium
CTGTCAAACACAACTACATGGTTCGTGATCCCTACGATTTGCCGAGGATCGTGCGCGAGGCTTTTTACATCGCAAGCACGGGTCGTCCGGGCCCAGTTCACATTGATATTCCCCGCGATATTTCGCGCTCACCCATAGATTTGAGCAAAGTTGAATTTCCGGAAGAAGTGAGCATTCGAGGTTACAAGCCGACCATCCGCGGTCACCCGTTAATGGTTAGGCAAGCAGCGGAATTGATAATGCAGGCTAAAAAACCAATCCTTTACATCGGCGGCGGTGTGATCAAATCTGAGGCGAGTGAAGAAGTTCGTGAATTGGCGGAACGCTGTCACATCCCAGTAACATACACGCTAATGGCGAAAGGAGCGTTCCCGGACAACCACCCCCTTTGCACCGGGATGCCAGGAATGCACGGGACAGTTGCGGCGAACTTCGCTTTAAACTTCTCCGACTTGGTCATCTGTGTTGGTGCCCGATTTGATGACCGCGTCACCGGAGACCTTAAAGAGTTCGCAAAATACGCAAGGAAAATCCACATTGACATTGACCCGGCGGAAATCGGCAAAAACGTTAAGCCCGATGTCCCTATCGTCGGAGATGCAAAAACCGTGTTGAGGCAAATCCTGGAATTGCTACCCCCGATGCGGCACGATGAATGGTTGAAGCAAATTGAAGAATGGAAGCGGGAGTTCCCGTTGGTTTACAGCCGGAACGGAAAACTCAAGCCCCAATACGTTCTGGAGGTTTTGGCAAAGGTGACGGGTGGAAACGCTGTTATCGTTACGGATGTTGGGCAACATCAAATGTGGGCTGCTCAATATTACCCATGCCACCGCCCCAGACAGTTCCTCTCTTCGGGCGGCCTGGGAACAATGGGCTATGGGCTTCCCGCAGCGTTGGGGGCGAAGTTGGCAAAACCGAAAGATTTGGTTGTGGCGGTAGTCGGTGACGGCGGGTTCCAAATGACGATGTATGAACTGGCAACAGCCGTCGTCTACAACATCCCCGTTAAGGTCATCATCATAAACAACTTCTTCTTGGGCATGGTCAAACAATGGCAGGACTTGTTCTTCAGTGGAAGGCACAGCGGAGTTCAACTCACTGGTAACCCCGACTTCGTCAAGATCGCAGAAGCCTTCGGAGCAGTTGGACTCAGAGTGACAGAGGAAGACGATGTGGAGAAAGTTTTGATGAGGGCGATGGAGATTGAAGATAGGCCTGTCGTCGTTGATGCTTGGGTTGACCCAGATGAGCATGTCTACCCGATGATTCCTTCAGGTCGCTCAGTTAAAGACATAATCGTTCACCCAAGTTTGAGGGAGAAAGTCAAGCGGGAATTGGCTCGGCATGCAGCGTGAAAAACTTTCTGAGGCGGTGAAGATGGAAGCGTTAACGGCACGCATGAGGTTAGCTCTTGAGTTGCTACGAGATGCTCAAAACTTGTTGGCTGCAGGTTCATTGCGGTCAGCCATGTCTCGTTCCTACTTCGCTGCTTATCATGCTTGCGTAGACGCATTGGAGCGTCTCGGCTTTGCACCGCAACACTTCCGCAGACGAGACGGTTTGCCAGCAACTCGCTGGGAGCATGGGATTGTTTGGAGTGCTTTCCATCGTGTTTTTGTTGTGGAGAGACGAGAAGTTGAGTAGAGGTTAGGGG
>JANZZQ010000249.1 GCA_026419315.1 Armatimonadota bacterium
GTCAGACACAGGTTGAATTTCAATCTCAACCCTTTTGTGAATGTTCACGCCTTTGTGGGCGTGTCGCAAAATCTCGCGCTCTTCCATTTCATTGGGGTAGTCAACGATGACCTTGAGCAAGAACCTATCAAGTTGAGCCTCTGGGAGCGGGTAAGTGCCTTCGTATTCAATGGGGTTGAGGGTTGCCAGAACGAAGAAAGGTTGTGGGAGCGGGTGCGGTGTCCCGTCAACGGTAACTTGCCTCTCTTCCATCGCTTCAAGCAGGGCAGCCTGAGTTTTCGGTGGTGTCCGGTTTATCTCGTCGGCAAGGACGATGTTGGCAAAAATTGGACCTCTTTTGAACCTAAAGGTTGTCGCTTGCATATCAAAAACCATCGTCCCAGTCACATCCGAAGGCATCAGGTCTGGGGTGAACTGTATGCGACTGAAAGTCAAGCCCAATGCTCTCGCCAACGCTTTTGCCATCAATGTTTTCGCTATTCCGGGCACGCCTTCAATTAGCACATGCCCGTTAGCCAAAAGACCGGCAACGATTTGCCTCAAAACCGTCTCCTGCCCAATCACTACTTTCCCAACTTCGTTCAGAACCCTTTCCCAAAGTTCATAGGGTGTCAAGTTGGTCTCCCCCTTCGCTTCACTTGACAATCATCCCTGTCCGAGATGCCCACAGGGTCAAGTCAAGTTCATCTGGGTCGATCCCTACATTCTTGGCGAAATCAATGTATCTTTGCTCAATTGCCAGGTAGCGGTTACGGGTTGAAGGTGGTCGGTCGCTCTCTATGACGCCGAAGGAATGCAGGGAACGAAGAATGTGTTTGTCGAGGATGGCGTAGCCGCGAAAGCCGATGTTGCGCAGAAAGTGCGATGCCTCCTTGTAGCCGATGCCTTTGAACTTTTGGACACAAGCGTCCCGTCGCGTGTTGTGACCATGCCAGTTCTCAACCCAAGTTTTCAGTCGTCCCCCCATCTCGTTTCGGACGATTTCCCTCGCCTCTGCGATGTATTGGGCTCTGGCAAGAGGGTAAAGGTGAAAACGGATTCGCTCAGCGATTTCGTCAACCGTTGCCGTCCAAAGAACTGGGCGAAGCGCTTCAACGCCTTTCAAACCCATCAACGCAGATGCACCTGCTGTCAGGATGCAAAAGACAAGTTCCTCAAAGACCGCTTCATCGCCTTTGTCCCAAGTTTCTCGGAACTCTTCAAGCCGCCTCAGCACAAAAGGGCGGATGCGAGCATGGTAAGCACGCAAATCGTCAATATTTGTCAATGCTGCCTTGTCAACTTTGAACACTTCCATCCGATCAATCACCGCAGCCAAATTTTGCCGATACTTTCCGGAAACGAAAGAGACCGAGCAGCAATCGTGAGCGTGAAATCAGACCAAAATCCTTGCGTCGCTGAATTCCCTGGCAATGTTGAGCAAATCCTGCCAATTTTCTATGGCTTTGAGCCCGAGCCTGAGGGCAATTCCTCTACCTTTCCTGCTCCTTATCGCGAACCGAGTGATGGCGTCAACCTCGCTCCACAAAAGCGCCCTGCGAACCCATCGGTCGCTGTAAACGAGTCCGTGTTCTGTGACGACCAACATCGCTGTCTTGCTAACGAGCCACAGATAAAGCGTGTATGCAGCGGTTAGAGCCATTGGTAAGGAG
>JANZZQ010000250.1 GCA_026419315.1 Armatimonadota bacterium
AACACCAACTGATGACCCTTGGGCGATAGGGACGAAAATACTTGGCGGTTACAGTTTCATATCGGGGGAAACTTGGTTAGCGCCTGGACATTGTTCCGTTCTGAGAGACCCAGAAAAAGGCTGGTTCATGGTTCACCATGTCCGGGAATGGCGTAACCCATCTTGGATGTATCTTCATGTTCGCAAGATGGTTTGGACGAAAGATGGTTGGCCACTGGTGTCGCCGCAGCGATATGCAGGCGAAAAGGAGCAAGAAATTCCAGGACAAGTCTTGACTGGAGAGTGGGAGGTCATCGTTCTTGACCCTGCCGATAACCTTCCCATACCTTCCCGACTCATCCAGGTCAATTCCCAAAGTGTTCGGAAGGTCGGCAAAAACGATTTCGTGTTCGTTTACGACGGTGAGGAGTATGAAGGCAAGGTGTTACCTGCCTGGGATTGGGAGCGTTGGCGGCCAACAATCGTTTTCACCGGAATCAGCAAGAAGGGAATAGCGTTGTGGGGGAAGAAGGCAGAAGCGATCGAGGCGTCAAAGTGAAAACGACTTTCGCCGATTGCACCAAAGGGCTTTACAAAATCGGCTTCAATACTTAAAATTTTTTGTGGCTTCTCGGTTGCCTCAATAGTCTCCTTTGGACTTACCTGTGCGAAAACTCACGCGAGTAAGTTCGCAAGGAGGTGAACGAGGATGGCAGCAGTAATTAAGCCGCTTGCCGATAAAGTGCTTGTCAAGGTATTGGAGGAAGAGGAAAAGACGCCCGGTGGAATTTACCTGCCCGACACAGCAAAGGAAAAACCGTTCAAGGGTAAGGTCATTGCTGTCGGCTCCGGCAAACAGTTGAAAGATGGGCGTGTTGTGCCTTTTGAAGAGTTGGGTGTTAAACCAGGAGACACTGTGATTTTCAGCAAATACGCTGGGACGGAGATCAAACTCAACGGCGAAAAGCACATTTTGCTCAGTGTTGACGACATCTACGCGGTTGTGGAGGATTGACCTAAGTTGAAAAACATATCGCGTGGGAAAACCTGAAAATTTCTGTGCCGAGGAGGTGAAGTGGGATGCCAGCAAAGCAACTGCTGTTCCGCGAACACGCTCGACAAGCAATGGCTCGTGGGGCTTTTAAGGTTGCACAGGCTGTTGCCTCCACTCTTGGTCCAAAAGGGCGGTTGGTTGTCTTAGACCGGAAATGGGGTTCGCCACTCATAACCAAAGACGGAGTAACTGTTGCAAAGGAAATTGAGTTGACCGATAAGTTTGAGGACTTGGGCGCCCGCTTGATGAGGGAAACAGCTAGCAAAACGAACGATGTCGCCGGTGACGGGACCACGACAGCGATTGTTCTGGCAGCGGCGATGCTAAGGGAAGGGTTGAAAGTTGTTGCTGCTGGTGTTAACCCCGTCTTTCTCAAACGAGGCATGGAGAAAGCGTTGAAGCAAGCAGTAGAACAGTTACGCAAACTTGCCATACCTGTGACGAGCAAAGAAGAAGTTCAACATGTTGCCACCATTGCCGGTAACGACCCAGAAATCGGGGAGATTATTGCGGATGCAATGGACAAGGTTGGTAAGGACGGCGTTATCACGATTGAGGAAGGCAAGGGGACAAAGACGAGTGTTGAAGTCGTTGAAGGAAT
>JANZZQ010000251.1 GCA_026419315.1 Armatimonadota bacterium
GAGCATACATTATGGTCGCCGATGTCAATTGTTTCAACTGGCTGACGCAAGTTGCCTGTCTCGCTTTCTCCCTCGCTTGATGGAACACGGGGAGTAAAATTGCAGCCAAGACGGCGATGATGGCGATAACGGTGAGCAACTCAATCAGAGTCCAGCCCCTTTCAGCCCGCATTTGTCATCGCCTTCCTTTGATGGTTGCACTGACGCTCAGGCAACCGTGCCGTTGGCTTCAACCGGTGGTTGACGACGAAACGATTGGGAGCTGAATTTGTTTGGCGAAATTGTTCTCCACCTTCCAAAAACGGCGCTTCCAGAAAGCGCCAGCAACTATTATGCAAAAGCCCAAAGCATGCGTTGTGCAAAGGCAACTTTTCAAACGACGACCAACTTTTTGACCACTGTTCGCCCGTAAAAATCGCGAACCCGCAAAGTGGTTGAACGGGTCAAGGTGAGGGTAAGGGTTAAAGACGCGTTGATGGTTGGGCTCGCGATTTCAAACCGACCCAAGTATTTGCGCCCAAGCCAAGCTTCAACCCATCGGGTTTCTTCATTTGCGAATTTGAATTTGGGCACAAAGACTTGAAGCGTGAAAGGTTCTCCCGACCTCACAAGTTCAGGCACAGTCACCTGCAAGGGCTCTAAATTTTTGTCAAGTGCCTGAGCGCCTATTGGTGTTATGCTCATCGCGCCAACCAAAGCAGCCTTCGCGGCGTGGCGCAGTAAAGTTCGCCTTTTAGTTTTTCCCGTCATGGTTCAACGAACACCTCCCCAATAGGTTCAGCGACGATTTCCCCGACAATTGCTGCCCATTTGACCTTTCGCCTTTCCATCGCTTCCATCAAAGCGTCAACTTTCTCCCTCGGCACACTGATTAACAACCCGCCGGAAGTTTGTGGGTCGCAAAGGGCGATTCTCATCGGCTCAGGGACATCGTTGTGCCAGTGAGTGAACGAATCTGCGAACCTCTTGTTGGAACGGGCACCGCCCGGGAAAACTTTCTGTTCTATCAAGTCCAAAACACCATCAAGGAGTGGAACTTTTGAAGCGAATACTTTCGCACCAACCCCACTTGCGGCAATCACTTCATGCAAGTGCCCGAGAAGCCCAAATCCAGTTACATCGGTGCAAGCATTGACGCCAACTTCAAGCATCGCTTCAGCCGCAGCCTTGTTGAGGGTCGTCATGACCTCAATTGCCGTTGACACAAGGTCTGGTGGGGTTTTGTCCTGCTTGATGCCGTGATTTATCGCTCCTATCCCGATCGGTTTCGTCAAGACAAGCAAATCCCCAGGTTTGGCTCCAGAATTGGTCACTACCTTCTGAGGGTGGACAACGCCGGTGACTGTCAAACCGTAAATCAGTGCAGGGTTGTCGACAGTGTGACCGCCAATAACTGCCACCCCAGCCTCTGCCAGTTTGTCGTAGCCGCCTTGAAGGATTTGAGCCACCAATGAGGCATCAATTTGCGCTGCCGGGTATCCGACGATGTTCAGTGCTGTGACTGGAGTAGCGCCCATAGCGTAAATGTCGCTGACGGAGTTCGCCGCAGCAATTGCACCGAAGGCGTAAGGGTCATCAACGATTGGGGTGATGAAGTCAAGGGTTTGAACAATCGCAAGGT
>JANZZQ010000025.1 GCA_026419315.1 Armatimonadota bacterium
GCCAGATGGGTGTAAAGCGGGAGTTTGCGGGGGAGGGATTCAACCCAACCGGCGACAAATATCGGTGGCAAGAACCACCCAAGCCCTGCCACCGCGGTTAAGACGCCAGCGTAAAACTCGCTACCCGTCAACTTCGTCAAGAAGACAGCCAAAACTGTGGAAGGGTGAGAGAAAGTGATGCCGACTTTGAAATGGATGCCGTTTATAACCCCAAGCCAAAAGTTTCTTTTCCAGTTTTGCCACCTGCCGCTGACCGCCAAAGCCGCTCTTTGACTGTCACCATCCATCATCCATCACCGTCGCTAACATTTTGTCACGCCAGTGCGAAACTATGCTTTGAGGGTAATCCCCTACAGCCCCTTGCTATTTTCAGCGGCGCGGGCTAACATGATAAATGCAATCAGGGGTGACGCAAATGGACATTATTGCCCGGTTGATCGAACAGTTGGCCTCTGAAGATGAACTGGTGAGAGTCCAGGCGGGGGAGTTCCTCATTCAAATGGGTTCGGCTGCCGTCCGACCTCTCATTGAGGCTTTACAAAATCCTCGCTATCCTGCTCGCCCCTTGATTGCTGCGACATTGGGGCAGATTGGCGATAAGAGGGCTGTTGAACCACTCATTCAGGCTCTCAAAGACCCAGACAAACTCGTCCGTTACCATGCAGCGCTCGCTTTGGGGAAACTAAAAGACCGACGTGCCATCAAACCCTTAATTTACGCTTTGTTTGACGAAATGCCCCCGATCGGTCCTGACCCGCTCACTGGAGAACTTATGACCGTCCGCAGCGCTGCAGCTCAAGCGTTGGGGGAGTTGAGAGCGGAGGAAGCAATCCCGGCACTGAAAGTCGTCTTGACAGATGAGAACAGAAGCGTCCGCAGGTCTGTCATTCAAGCGTTGGGGCAAATTGGGACGGAAGAAGCCATTATGGTTCTGAGCGAAGCGGTGTGGCAGGAACGAGATGAGGCTTTGCTGGAATTGATAATCCGCTCCATAGCTCGTTTTCCGTTCGCTCAAACTCTTGAAACCTTGAAACAAGTCGCCCAAAGACATCCGGAGGTTAAAGGGCAGCAACTCGCACAGCTTTATTTGAGGGAAGCGGAATCCCAGCCGAAACCCCAAATTCCCCTTCCAAAACAATCAGTCAGACCTCGCCATTCCTTTTGGCTCTTGGGCAGCGCTGTCCTTGCCATCTTGGCAGCTGGCCTCTTCCGGTTGGGTTGGAACCAGAACCGTTATGTGGCAGTGGCGGTCACCGGCTCCTTTGTAGCAATTGCTTTCGGCCTTTGGAAACACTATCGCAAAAACCGCTCTAACCAAACCCTTGCTTCCGTGCCTCAACTTCAAACTTCCGTTCCCTCGCGCAAGGAAACAAGTTGACTTTTGCTGCGTCTTTGAAGCTTTGAGGAATTCAACGAGAGGTGAGAGAAAATGACTCGCCGAATATTCGTTACGTCCTTGCTTGCGCTTCTGTTTTTCGTCCCTGCTTTCCCTCAACTCATTTTGATCAGCCGGGACCAAGAGATTGAGATCGGCAAGGAAGTCGCCGCCCAGTTGGAAAAAGAATACGGCGTTTGGGATGACCCCGAGCAAACCCGTAGGATAGAGCGAATTGGGAGAAGTCTCGTCGCTGTTTGTGAACGAAAAGACATGCCCTACACTTTCAAGATCCTCAACGAGAGGAAAGAACTCAACGCAATGGCTGCGCCTGGAGGCTTCATCTACATCACGAGGGCGTTGTTGGAGACTCTTGACAATGACGACGAAGTCGCTTTTGTGCTCGGACACGAAATCGGACACATCGCTGGAGACCATATCCGAAAACAACTCAGCCAAGCACTTGCCGCTTCGATTTTGCTTGACATCCTTACCGCCCGCTCCAGCCAGTTGATTCGGATCGGTTCGGACATCATGTTTTCGCTTTATCAGAGTGGTTACAGCCGTCAACACGAACGGGATGCGGACACGCGGGGAGTTCGTTACATGAAGGCTGCAGGATACAACCCGATAGCGGCGATAACGGCGTTGAAAAAGTTGGGAATGGAACGATATAAAGGGCTTGCCCGGTGGCTCGGGACACATCCCGATGTTCCTTCGCGAGTTCAAAGGATTGCGGAAATGCTGGGAGTTGACCCCGAAACTTTGCAACCCCTTCCCAAGGGCGCTTCCACGGGGAAACTGCCTGAAAGGTCTGCTAAGTTGTTCTACCTGGCCGACAATGCGGTTTTCTACTTGCCACCAAAGTCATCCCAGCCCCAGAAAATCTGGCAACTGGAAAACCAAAAGGTTGAAAATTTTCAAGCATCTGACGATGGCAAGACCCTCTGGATCCTGATTCGGCGCGAGGGTTCGGAATTAGTTCAATTGGCGATATGGAAGGAGGGGAGCAAGAAAACCGATTTCGTCGCCTCGTTCTATGCCGAGAAAATTTCTGAGTTCCGTCGTTCCCCTGACGGCAAATGGCTTGCTGTATTGGCGCGAGAGGGTGGGAAATTTTTTGTCAAGGTCTTTGATGAAAAGGGCAAAGAGGTCGCGATGCCTGACAGAACCCCGTTGGGTGGGGTGAGCGCAATCCAGTGGACAGCGGACAACAAATTGTTGATGTTCGCCGAACGATTTCGCGAAGCGAGCGTTGCGCTTTGGAGTCCCAACGAAACAATTAGGTTCGTGTCAACAAGTGATTCCACCTCTCCGATCCAAACTGCCGCGTTGGACTCAAAAACCATTTTCGCGCTGGTCGGTGAGACTTTGAAGCGAGGGCAAATTGACCGGGAGACCATCCAATGGGAGCCAATTGCCTTAAACGTCAAAGCATTCGCTGTAAGCGGTAAGTCCCTCGCAGTCGCCAGAGGCGAGAAGTTGGAGGTAGGCAGTTTGACAAGCGGTCAAGATTGGAAAGGTTCGGTCATCGACGACAGGAACGGGGAATTTCACGACTTGACATTTTCGAAAGATGGTCAATGGCTCGCCTACACTTATCGCACCAAACCTTCCGACCCACCTCAACTTTGGCTGGCACATGTTCCAACCAAACGGTTGTGGCGAATAGCCGTTAATGCGGCTAAACCCGTTTTTGTCGGTCGTTGAAAACTTCAAACTGGCAAGGCTATACCTTCACCCCTGATGTCAGCGCAACCGCACCAACTTTCGTTTATCCGTTCGATTCCGTGAGCAACCCCCGTCCCAGTAGTTGGTGGGTAATTGATAGGTTGGACTTGCCAGCCCATCTGCTCCAACGCATGAACATCACCGGCACCTTGTTCAACTAGCAAACGATTTTCGCTTTGCCACAAAGCCCTCGGCATCTCTATCGCTTCTTGCAGATGTCTGCCGCGATAAAGCCAATGAAGTATTATCCAAGCGTGAAGGTTTGGTCGGTAATCGCCGCCGCTTGTTCCCAACATTCCCTTGACACTCTGCTTTTCGAGCACCATCACGGCTGAAAGGGTGTGTCTTGGCCTTTTCCCGCCAACTAACTCGTTTGGGTGCCCTGCCTTCAACACAAAATTTGCTCCTCGGTTGTGGAACAGCACCCCAGTTTTAGGGGCCATGATGCCGGAGCCGAAATTGTGGAAAATGCTCTGAATGGCTGAAACGGCATTCCCTTCCGCATCAACAACAGCAAAGTAAGTGGTGTCGGCGGTGGGGATCGGCGATTTCACAGGTGGGCTATCGGTTGTCAATTGCTGCTTGAGCATTGCGATTCTGTCTGAAGTCAAAAGCCTTTCCGGTGGAAATGGGACAAAGCGAGGGTCAGCAAGGTAAGAATCGCGCTCTTTGGCAACTGTGCGGGCAACCAACCCAACCAAACTTGATAGTTCTGTTAATCCCAGGCCTTCCACGGGGAAGGTCCTCAAAAGCGCCAAACTTTGTAAAGTGAAAATCCCCAAGGAGTTAGGCGGTATCTCCAAAATTGTCAAGTCGCCGTCTCGCCACGAAATCGGTTCGCACCACAAACTCGTTTGGGAAGCGAAATCCTCTACCGTCACGGGGTTGCCTTTTTCTTGCAAGCATTTGACCATAGATTTTGTCAAGTCACTTTCGTAGAAGGCACTTCTCCCCTCCTCTGCAATTCGCTCCATGGTTCGGGCGAGAGAAAGTTGCCTGAGTGTTTGACCGAACTTGAGGGGTTTCCCGTCGCGAAAGAAGACCTTTCTTGCTTCTTCGTCTCTCGCTAACCTTTTGGCATTCGCCGCAATTGCGGAGGCGAGTTTGAGGGAAACCGGAAACCCTTCACGGGCAACTTCCACTGCAGGAAGCCAAAGTTCTTTCCACGGCAATTTTCCGAACCGGGAATGAAGTTGCCACAACGCGTCGACAAGCCCTGGGACAGTAACTGTCAATGGAGAGTAAGGTGGCAAAGTTGCCCGGAAACTGCGGCGCAAATTTGAAGCGTTCAAATTTCTCGGCGCGCAACCGCTGCCGTTTAGGGAAACTGCCCTTCTCTCTCTTGATAGCCAAAAAAGCCCAAAGAAATCTCCTCCCAAACCGCAAAGATGTGGGGTCACTACGGAAAGCATTGCACTGACCGAGACAACGGCGTCAGCGAAGTTCCCTCCCCTCCTTAAAACTTCCACTCCAACCAAAGCAGCGAGCGGGTGTTCAGCGACGACCACGCCTCGCTCCGACCACGTTGGCAACTTGAACATTCCCTGCCACCTCTTTTTCAAAGGTTTTCACCGCCAACTGTTTCATTTGCCCCAAAATGCCAAAATGCCTTCTTGAATTAACTTTGCCGCGGTGACCGCAGTAACTTCAGCAGGGTCGTAAGGCGGGTGAACTTCCACTATGTCCATTCCAACGACAGTGAAGTTTCTCATCGCTTGAAAAAGTGAGATAACTTGCTCGTATTTTAGGCCACCGGGTTCTGGGTTACCGACCCCGGGACACAAACTTGGGTCAATGGCGTCAATGTCAATGCTCAAGTAAGTTGGGCGTGATGGGTCAAGTTTTCCGGGCAATTCCTCTATGGACACATATCTGCTCCAATCTTCGTTGCCGACGAAAGAGCGAGTTCCTGCAACCCAAACCCTCCCTTCAACCATTTCCCATATTCGGCGGATGGTGCAAGCGTGGGAGTAACGGCTCCCATTGTAACTATCGCGCCAATCGGAATGAGCATCTAAAACGGCAACTTGCAATTGAGGTAGGACGCGCCTAATCCCCGTAATCACACCAATAGTCACGCTGTGGTCACCACCCAACACAACAACGCGCCGTCCAGTCAACAAAAATTCTTCAACTGCGCTGGCAATTTGGGTCAAGGCTTCATCCGGTTGAGTGCTGAGGACCAAATCGCCGGCATCGCCTAAGGCGATGTCGCGCAAATCGGCACGAAAGATGGCGCTATAGCTTTCTATGCTTTGTGAAGCTCGGCGAATCGCTGTGGGTGCGAGAGCGCTCCCCTTTCGATAACTTGATGCCTCTTCAAAGGGTGCTCCCAAAATGACAACTTGAGCGTTATCTGGCGAACCCGCTTCCAGAAACCGCATCTTTGCTGTTTTCACCTCTCTCAGCGATTTCAGTCTATTCTGTCCTTTCCATTTTGTCCCAGCGAGCAGAATTTGAAAAAACGGACGAGTTCCCGACACCAATTTCCCCTCGGCGGCGGTGTCCAACTTGCGGGAGATTTTGCTCTCAAGCGCGAACTTCGGGCGTTTAACCTGAGGCGCCTTAGTGAATCCTTTACCTTGAAAGCCATCCATTGACAAAATCTTTTTTTTCGGCGAAAAGTAGTGAATGGGCACACGGATATGTCCTTGGCAAGGAGGGATGGGTTATGCGTTGGTCAATTGCAGCGGCTTTGGGCACATTAGTGGTGCTGGGGAATTTCGCGGCGGCACAAGGTGGAAGTGCGTCCGTTGAGACGTTGCAGGCGGAAATTGCACGCCTGAAGGAGCAACTTGCAAAACTTGAAAAACAACTATCCGAACTTCAGAAACAACAAAAGGCTGCCGAGAAAGCTACTCAACGCTTTGAACCTATCTCCATCAGCGGCTACATCCAGATGCGCTACGAGCGCGATGATTCGAGACCAACAGATGAAAACAACTTAGCTACAGGGCGCGCAAAGGACAATTTCAGGTTGCGACGAGTTCGGCTTGATGTTCGCGGCACCCCGGTCAAAGGCGTGCTTTACAGGCTACAGGTAGATGCGTCGTCGGAAGACAAAGTCGCTTTGAGGGATGCCTTTCTTGAGTTGCGTTCGGGCGAGGGTGTGTTCACCTTCGGTCAATTCAAAGTTCCGTTGCTCGAGGAGGTCATAGAGTCTTCTGCAGTTCGTTGGACCCCTGAACGGGCGAGGGTATCAACAGCTCTATTCCCTGGGGAACGTGACCGAGGTATCACCTACACTTGGCGCAAGCAGGGCGCTCCCGAAATCACGCTCGGTCTTTTCAGCGGAACGAGGACAAGAGAAGGCGATAGCTTGACCACTCGCAAAAGCTGGCTTGTTCGGCTCGTTCAACCCCTGGACAAAGAAGGGAAGTTGGGGAAAATTTGGGTCGGAAGGATGGACGGAATTGGACGAAGGGAATTCGAAGACAAGCAAATCCGCAACTTTGACCGAGAAAGGACAGTTGTTGGATTACTCCTAACCCCCATTTCTGGCTTGACAATTCGTGGTGAATGGGTTGATGGCAAGGACGCCGGAAATGCGACGAAACCGACAGTTAAAGTTCGCGGCTGGTATGCTTTGGTTGGCTACAAATTGCCCAACCAACCCATTACCCTTTACGCCAAACACGACCAATACGACCCGAACCGCGATGCAGCAGGCAACACCTTCAAGCGAAACGCTTTGGGCATCCAATATGACCTCAACAAAATGACAAGGCTCAATTTGACTTGGGAAAATCAGGATAACCCCGATGCAACCATTTGGACATTCCAAACACAGGTGCGGTATTGAGGCGAGGAAGTGGGTCCGCACAATAAGGCAAGGGACTTGCACCCCGCATGGACTTTGGAGTGCAGGTCCCTTGCCAATTTCAAGCGAAAGTCAAAAATGGCCAAACACGGTTTTGGGTTTCATCAGGCACCTAACTCAATCTCACATCCCATCAAGGTGCAAAACATGGAGCATGTCAAGGGCTAAACCTGTCCCGAGGGCGACAGCCGAAATCGGATCGTCAGCGACTCGGACTGGGACACCTGTTTCGAGCTGGAGCAGTTGGTCTAAGCCTCGCAGAAGTGCTCCGCCACCGGTGAGAACAATGCCGCGAGTGACGACATCTGCCGCCAGTTCGGGCGGGGTTTGTTCCAAAACGGCTTTGACGCGATTGACAATTTGGCTGACGGGTTCAGCAAGGGCTTGGCGAATCTCCTCAGAAGTTATGCGGATGGTTTTGGGTAAACCTGTGACCATATCGCGACCGCGAACTTCCATCGCCAACTCCTGTGGAAGTTTGTATGCAGAACCGATTTGGATCTTGATTTCCTCGGCCGTTTGCTCGCCGATAAGCAGGTTGTATTCTCGTTTGATGTGTTTGACTATGGCTTCGTCCATTTTGATGCCGCCGACGCGCACTGAATCGCTGATAACTATGCCTCCCAAAGAAATAACCGCAATATCGGTCGTCCCACCGCCAATGTCCACGACGACATTTGCTCCAGGCTCAGTTATTGGCAACCCTGCACCTATCGCTGCAGCCATTGGCTCTTCAATTGGGAAAGCGCGACGGGCTCCTGCCTCAATTGAGGCGTCAACGACCGCTCGTTTCTCAACGCTCGTTGCCTTCGCCGGAACGCAAACGATCACATCAGGCTTGAATAAAGTCCAAGGTCCACAAGCTTTCCTGATGAAGTGCTTTAACATGGCAGCTGTTGTGGTGTAGTCAGCGATAACGCCGTCCCTTAAAGGTTGACGGGCAGTGATGGTGCTTGGAGTTTTCCCGATCATTCGCTTCGCGTCTTCGCCGACCGCGAGGATTTTCCCCTTTCGGTCAACAGCGACAACGGACGGCTCCCTTAGGACAATCCCCTTCCCCTTGACAAAAACCCTCACACATGTTGTCCCAAGGTCAATACCCAGACTTCGCCCCAACATGGCTTATCACCTGCGCTGTTTCTTCCGCTAACATGTTGACCTCCGCACCGAGATTTGACAACTTTTCAACAACATGTGCGTAACCCCTTTGAATCTTTTCGGCCTGATGGATAAAAGTTTCACCTTCGGCATTTAAGCCCGCCAAGAGCAATGCGGCGCCAGCTCTCAAGTCGGGGGAAGTGACTTCACCGCTGTGGAACTCTGGGATTCCAAAGACCCACGCAAGACAAGGCAAATGTTTGGGGTTGTCCGCCACTTCTATTTTGGCTTTAGCGCCCAACTTCCCAAGTTCCTCCCAATAAAGCAAACGGTCTCGGTGAATGGTTTCAACGATCAGGCTCACCCCTTCGCAACGGGCAAGGAAAGCCCCCATCGGAGGTTGTAGGTCGGTTGGGAAACCGGGGAAAGGTTCGGTCATGACAGTGATTGGGCGAGGGCGACCGTTCATCGCAACAGTTATGCGGTCATCTTCAACTTCAACCTCTGCTCCTGCTTCCACGAGTTTTTGCAGAAACGGTCTGAGCCATTCCGCTGGAACACCAACGACCGTCACTTCACCGTTGGTGATCGCTCCGGCCAGCAAATAAGTTCCCGCTTCCATGCGGTCAGGTATGACTGTCCAGTCTGCTGGTGAGAGTTGTTTGACGCCCTCAATTTTCACTGTGGGGGTTCCTTCCCCTGAGATCTTTGCCCCCATCGCTTTCAAATAGCGGGCACATGTGACCACTTCAGGTTCCATCGCTGCGTTTTTGATTACGGTCACCCCTTCAGCCAAAGATGCTGCAAGCATAATGTTGACAGTTGTTCCGACGCTTCTCCATCTTGGGTCAAGTTCAATAACCGCTCCCCGGAGTTTCCCCTCGGGGCAGAAAGCCTTTATGATTTCCCCATCCAGCGACACATGGGCACCCATTTTTTGGAAAGCGTCAAGGTGAAAGTCAACTTGCCTGCTCAACGGACAACCTCCAGGCAAGCCGATCGTCACTTCACCGAACTGTGTCAACAAAACACCTGCCAAGTAAATTGAAGCGCGAATCTGCGCAACCGAACCGTTGGGAAGCGGGCAAGGTGTCAATTGGGTTGTATCAAGGTGGACGGTCTCGTTTTCAAAAACAACGCCGACATTGAGCGTTTTGATGATGTCAAGCAAGATGTGGACGTCAATGATGTCGGGAACTCGGTAGAAGTTGACATAACCCCTACATAGCAAAGCCGCTGGCAGCAGCGCCAGAGCGGCGTTCTTGCTACCACTAACCTCAACTATACCTTGCAACCGCCGTCCCCCGACCACTCTCAAAATCGCCATTGATTCATCACGCTCCGTTGTTTGTTCCACAAAGTTCTCATCCGCCGTTCAAAAGTATAATGCCACTTCATGTCAAGTGTCGCCCACATTAACGCGAGTTTGTTAAAATCTTGAGACGGCGAACCTTCTGCCGCATTTAGCAGAAATCGCTCAAAGACCGGTAATGAGCGGATTGTAAATGATGGCGGTAGGGGCTCAAAAGAGCGCCCGGGAAAAACGGGCGAGCAAAATCAGCCCCTACGCTCGCATCATTTGCGATTTTCCGCACTACCTGAAAACTCTCGCGCCGCGAACTTTTATACCAAGCAGCGAGGTGTCAAGTCAATGCCAGAAAAAGAGCAAAAGCGAAAGCCGCGCCGCGAGGAGGCAGAAGAATTTTCTGACCCGACGGAAGCGCTCCTCAGCGCGGCGTGTCAGTTAGTGAAACAAGGGATAGGGCGCAGTGTCCTCATTTGCGCTGAGCCAACTCTGTTCATTGACCTGCAAGATTGGCTGACAAAAGCACCCTTTATTTTGGCATCACCTGCTCGTTCCCTGCCTGAAGAAATCAAGGGTGCCGTTAAGAGCACAATTGAACTTCCGCCAATTCGCCTGCCCCGGATGGGGCAAATCAAACTCGCAGTTATCTTGGGCATGGCACAAGGCAGCGTCCATGCCGATGATTCGCTGATTTGCCTGGCCGGTCCTCCTCACGCCCATCGGTTAGACACTTTGCTTCTGCTTAAGGTTCGGGACGAATTTGAACTTTTCGCCGTCTCAGACCAACTCTTGACAGAACATGTGAACCCTGAGGTGTTCGAACAAGTTTTAGAGCTGGCAATTCAAATTGCCGCTGAAGGTCGTGAGGGCAAACCTTTGGGTGCTTTGTTTGTCGTTGGCGACTACGAGAATGTGAGCAGATATGCAACCCAACTTGTCCTTAACCCGTTCAAAGGTTACGATGAATCAGAACGCAACATCCTTGACCCACGCTTAGCTGAGACGATCAAGGAGTTTTGCGCTATTGACGGCGCTTTCCTAATTCGCGGCGATGGGGTGATAGAAGCGGCTGGCGCCTTCCTCCATCCCGGATTCCCCCATGAAGACTTGCCGATGGGGCTCGGTGCAAGACACGCCGCAGCGGCGGGAATCACCGCAGTCACTAACGCAGTCGCCATCACTATCTCCGCATCTACGGGAACGGTCAGGGTTTTCCGAAAAGGTAAGATGGTCATTGAAATCGAGCGACCAAGTTAACCGGGATTTTTGCTTTCGCGAAAACCCCTTTAAGGCTGGGGAGTGGGGACGATGACAACGCTTGGCTCGATTCTGTTTGCATTGTTGGGAGGGGTGATTTTCGGCGCTTCAGTGCCACCGTGCAAGTGGAGCGTTCTGAGTTTCTTCGGTTTGGGGCTTTTGCTGTTCTCAAACGCCTTCCCTCTCAATTGGCACGAACGGTTCGCTTGCGCTTCGCTTTGGGGGTTTTCTGCGGCGATTTTGCCTATCCTCTTCGGCATTAAAATGGCAAAAACTCAAGGTGCCGATTACCCAAACGATCTTACCGGATGGCTTCTCGCTTTTCTGCCTTTCTTTCTCTTGTCAACCTTCGTTTTCGCTGTTTGTTGGGTTGCAGGTAAGTTGTGGTTGAGCGGAAAATGGAAAGGCACAGACTGGGTCTTCTTCGTTGCCTCACTCGGAATCGTTGCCGAGTGGCTCGCACTCTTTTTGCCATTGCCCATAAGCTTAGCCGTCACCCAATCTCGTTCGCCTGTCACTTCACTTGCCTTCTTCGCGGGAATTTGGGGAGTTTCTTGGTTTGTTTGGTTCGTCGCTGCAGCCATTGCTGAAATGATGCTCAAGCAAAAGTTGAACTGGACAACAATTTGCTTTGCCGCTTTCCTCCTTGTCGTCCCTCATCTTCTGGTCAAGTGGATACATGGCAGAGCGCCCAAACGAATTTTCAAGGTTGCGCTTGTCCAAAACGGCGAAGAAGACCCTCTGGCTTTGGTGGCGAAAGTTCGCGATGTTGAGCTAATCGTTTTACCGGAACTCGCGCTCGGCCAGGAAACCTCTCTGATGCGAAAATTGTTGGGCGTGCTCGCCAAAGAGACGAAGGCGAAAATTGTCACCGGGTTTGAGGAGCCGAACTTGCCTTCAAATTCCGCCTCGCTTTTCTCACCTGATGGCAAAGAAGTTTTGCGCTACCGCAAAATTCACCTTTTCGGTGCAGAGCGTTGGCGATACAAACGAGGCAAAGAGGTGAAAGCATGGAACGAACTTGGCATCGCCATTTGCTTTGACACGGTTTTCCCCGATGTCACCCGCAAGTTAGCGAAGCGGGGAGCGCTTTTGGTCGCCGTGCCGAATCACGACCCACCTGTCGTTGGCTTTTTGCTTCACCATTTGCACGCAGCCTTCTTGTCAATCCGAGCCATTGAAAACCTTGTGGGCATTGTCAAGGCTGATAGTTTCGGTTTGTCGCAAGTTGTTGCCCCCGACGGAAAAATCGTCGCTGAAGCGCCCTTGGGAAAAACGACAGTCCTAATAGCGGACGCAACGATCTACCCGCCTTCGGGGGATTTTTCATCCCGCCCCTTAACCCCTTACACCCTTTTCGGCGATTGGTTTGTGGTCTTTTGCGCCATAATGGTTGCGTCGTTGCTTGTTTGGCGAACGAAGTTTTTGTGATTTGGAGGGCGAGGCTACTGCCGAGCCGAGTTTGAC
>JANZZQ010000252.1 GCA_026419315.1 Armatimonadota bacterium
CCTTGATATCAACCTCAGACATCGTTTTGTGGACGCGCTCGTTTGGGATGGTGATGAGTTCTGCACCAAACTTTTCCTTGACTCTTTCCGGGGAACAAGCTTCAGCGGTTCCGTTGGGGTTTCCGACTGCGATTATGCGTGTCCGTTTCATCCAAACTGGGGCGCGGAGAAGTGCTATCGCTTCTTCCAAATCCGACCAGTCACTGCTCGCCACCAAAACCACTTTGTGACCAGCCTTCCGCCACTGTGGGAAATACATCCACCCGTGCCCGCTAAACGGTTGCGAGAACACAATTGTCGGCAAACCGATTTCAACGAGTTTTGTCAAAATCGGCGCTTCACCTCCGTGACCTGAAAGGTGGACGATCAAGAGGGCATCGGCTTCCTCTCGCAACCGATTGGCGACTTCCGTTGGGTCGGAAGGAGGAATTTGAGCCTCACCGACGAATTTGACCGTTCCGTGAACTGACTTGAGTTTTACCTCAAGCCCCCTAAAAAACTTGCGAAACTTGGGGATTTCTTCGGCGGGTCTCGTTAGATACCAATGACCTGTCCGCCCAGCGAAGACACAGAAGATTTTCACCGGGTCGTGCTTTGGTAGGTCAATTTCCGAGGAACTTGAGTCGCTCTTACCCGCCAACGCCGCCATCGCTATTGAGCCCACTGTCAAGTTAATGAACTTGCGCCTGCTGCAACGCAAGGTCCCACAACCTGAACAATTTCCCATCGCCCATCACCTCTCCCACAATGTTTGCCTCCTCGCAAGCAAATTTGGCACACGAGCTGCAAAGTCGTTTTTAGTCGCGTTGGCTGAACCGAAGGGTCAGGCTTTGTAGTGCGCCGAATTTCCCTTCTGGGGAGTATCTCCCGATAAAGCGAAAAAAAAAGTCCCAGCGAGGCGTCAAATCAGTGGAGGTTTTTGAGGCGGCGAAATTTCGTCACTGGGTCAAAACCACAGTGATGTTGCCGCTATCAACGCTCAAAGTTATCGGCACCTTCCCCTCACCTAAAACCCCTTCGTGTTCAACCCGACGGTAATGCTTGCCTTGCACCGTCTTGGTCTGACCGAACGGTATTTGGATTGAACCGTAGGTGCAGGTTGCCTTTAACTTAACTGACGAGTTGGAAGGTAGACGAACCTCAATGGCTCCGCTCACCGCCCTCACTTGCCACTCCTTTTGAGGCGGTTGCTGAGCGAAAATGCGAACCGTGTTCAAAAGCACCCTGATCGTCACTCGGCTGTTTGGTCCCGGAAAGACCGTGAGTTCGTCCGTTTGCGGTTGTAAGTGGCTCATGGAGCGTTGTGGATAGTTCTCTTGCCGAACAGTAACATTGCCTTTCGTCGCGATTGTGACAATTGGGTTAGCACCGCCGTAAGAAACTTGGACATCGCCTTCCATGTCACGAACGAGCAAGTAGGCGAAGTTTGAGCCGTTGACTTCCAAAATCGCAGTTTTGGGCACTTTAAGCCGAACAGGCGAGATTTGAAGGAGTTGCGTAACTCTCGGAAGTGGCGGTTGCAGGTTTTGAACCCCAACCAATTCAACCTTCACCGTCTCAGAGTTAGGGGCAAAAGCCCTGACATGTCCCTTGCC
>JANZZQ010000253.1 GCA_026419315.1 Armatimonadota bacterium
CTCCCACGCTTCCTTGCGAACCAGCAAAGCTGAAGCCATCGGTTGGTCAATTTCGGCGACTTCGTCGTAATTGAACCAAGTCATTCGATAGCGACCGAAAAAGACAGCAAACGGCGAGCGGCGAATGGTGAAGATTTTGTCAAGGGCGAGAGCGGAAAAGAGCAGCGCTGCAGGTGTTGGGAACGAACGGACAGAAGGCTGTAAGCGACCGTTAGGGTAAACGAGTTTTGGTGCAACCGCTCCCGCATCGGGATGCGTTTCCGCAAAAGCAACAAGTTTGTCAATGGTTGCTGGTGTCAGTTCGGTGTCGGGGTTGAGCAGCAAAAAGTATTGCCCTTTCGCCAACTTTGCCGCTTGGTTGTTCGCAGCGGCGTAGCCGACATTGCGTCCGTTGGCAATTAACTTCACTTGCGGAAACTCACTTTGAACCATCTCAGCGCTCCCATCAACCGAAGCGTTGTCCACGACGATGACTTCAAAACCCGTTTCACCAGTCCCTGATCCCCAATCTCCAATCCCCGAAAGCGACCTCAAGCACCGACGCAAATGTTCCCTTGTGTTCCAGTTGACGATGAGCACAGAAACGGTTGGTTTCGCCATCCCTTTCACCACCACACAAGTGTGTCATGAGCAAACCATTGAAGCACAATGGTAAGCGGCAATGTGTTACGGTGCGCCCGCCAGAGGGCAAACTTTGCAGGAGAAGGGTTCTCAAAGCGAGTTTGTTGGCTTCGCCGTTCGGCATCTAAGCCGTGATCCACGCTTAATCGTTCGTCTTTTTTCGCTCACGATTCTTTGGAGCGGGCTTATGGTTTTTCGTTTTAAGTGCGATGCCTGTCAATCTCGTCGGGACTTTCTGCCCTTTTTCCTTCACTTCTTTCTTCCCCGCTTTCGGCTTTAGGTTTGGAATTGTCACGACTTTGCCTCGCCCCTTTGACTTGGAGATTGAGCGGTTGGCAGATTACTGCGACATTTTTGAGGTGACAGCGCTTGCGGAGCCGCTTGAAGGAGACAAAGCGAAAGATGGCGCAGGAGACTGGAGTTGTGTTTCACAACGGCGAGCCAATACGACAAGTTGGCTTAGTGCAAATTTCGTCCTTCAAATGACCTATCGGGCAAGATGGCTAACAGCAGCCATTCCTCCCTTCGTGAGTGTCCGAAAGGGATTGCCACGAAAACCTAAGGGAAGGACGGTGAATGAGTTCGCATGACTTTGCTTGCTCGTCTTACGAGATAGCAACTTGCTCGTAAACTTGCAAAGTCTCTTGTGCGGTTTTGAGCCATGAAAACTGTTGTGCCCGCTCACACCCTTTCTGGCGCAACTCTTCCCTCAATTCTTCGTCAACGAGCAACCGATGCAAACCTTCAAAAATGCTCCTAACGCTTAAAGGGTCAACGAGCGAGGCTGCGTTTTCGGCAATTTCAACGAGGGAAGAAGTTGCCGAAGTCAAAACAGGCACGCCGCTCGCCATCGCTTCCAAAACGGGCAACCCGAACCCTTCCCAAAGCGCAGGGTAAGCAAAAACTTTTGCGCCTTGATAAATCGCAGGCAAATCCTCGTCAGGGACATAGC
>JANZZQ010000254.1 GCA_026419315.1 Armatimonadota bacterium
CGGCGATGCTCACCGATTCCTTTGAGCACTCGTCCTTCAAGTTTAGGTTTTGAAAACACTCTGTCAACCCCAAACTCTCTTTGACATCGCTTGACAGTTTGACCTTAACGCTACCGGTTTCATCAATCCAACAAACCCCACCATCGTATTTTTGCCATTCTCCCATTTTCCCCACCCGCCAATCAACGCCTTAGCGGAATGGTGGCGCGGCACTCACCGAAAGAACCAAAACCCTTGGCTCAGCGGAAGCCTCGCCGATTTTTCGTAGGGGCGGATGCAATCCGCCCGATCAGCGTCTCGGGCGAGTTTCTCGTCCCTATCTTTGCCCATTTGCCGACCCAATGAAATTCTCGGCTCGGCAGTAGCCCCGCCCCTCAAACATTTTCAACCTTCATCAGGAGGTCCTTTCCCTAACTTGCTGCGAATTTTCTGACAAGTTCTGCCGCTATTCCTCGTGCCCATTCGTCAACTTTCCAAACCGTGTCAAGGTCAGGGTTAGAGATCGGACGGTGCCGTTCCATAACGGTTTCAACAATTGATGGTATTTCCATGAACCCGATTTGCCTTTGAAGGAAAGCGTTGACGGCAACTTCGTCGGCTGCGTTCATGACTGCCGGCATCGTCCCTCCAACTTCCGCAGCCAACCTCGCTAAACGCAGACAGGGGAAACGATTTTCGTCGGGATGCTCAAAAGTCAAAGTAGCAATTTTTGTCAAGTCAAGTCTCTGGATTGGACAAGGATGGCGCTCTGGGTAAAGCAAAGCGTATTGGATTGGCAACCTCATGTCTGGCAAGGAAAGTTGAGCCTTGACGGAACCGTCAACAAACTCAACGAGGGAGTGGATGATGCTTTGCGGGTGAATTACAACCTCTATGCGCTCGGGGGAAACTCCGAAAAGCCACTTCGCCTCAATTATTTCAAGCCCCTTGTTCATTAGCGTTGCGGAGTCAACGGTTACCTTTGCGCCCATTTTCCATGTCGGATGGGCGAGCGCTTCTTCAACGGTAACTCGTTTCAACTCGTCCAAAGATTTCTTTCGGAAGGGACCTCCAGAGGCTGTCAAAATCAACTTATCAACCCTTGACACATCCTCACCTTGAAGGCACTGAAACAGAGCGCTGTGTTCGCTGTCAATGGGCAAAAGTTCACCACCCTTTTTGAGTTGCTGCAAGACAAGGTGACCACCTGCGACCAAGACTTCCTTTGTTGCCAACGCAACCCGTTTGCCCGCCCTCAATGCGGCAAGTGTAGGCAGAAGCGCTTTTGCCGTCGGGATAGCGATGACAACGATGTCTGCTTCAGGGTGACTTGCAACTTCTGTCAAGCCTTCAATTCCAAACAGGACAGGACATTCAAACTTGCCTTCGTTCGCTTTAGCTGCCTCGGGGTCGCTGAAAGCGACCAACTTGGGACGCCAACGAAGAGCGAGTTCTGTCAGGGCTTCAACATCACGACCAGCGGTCAATCCGACCACTCTCAATTTATCGGTGTGGTGAGCGATTATGTCAAGTGTTTGACGACCTATTGAACC
>JANZZQ010000255.1 GCA_026419315.1 Armatimonadota bacterium
CGTGCATACAACCAAGCAGCCATCAGCGAAATGTTCATTGAGCGCTTGCCAGAAATTACCCGTGCCCTCGCTGAACCGCTCAGCAAAGTTGACAGAATTGTCGTCATCAGCAATGCAGGCGATGGGGTCGGTGCTTCCCGAATAACTCAAGACATCGTGAACATGATGGCGCAAATCCCTCCAGTTCTCGAATCGCTTACCGGCATCAATGTTCGAGATTTGATTTCAAGGCTGCCGGGCATTCAGCAGCAACAACAGCGAGAGTGAGTTTGAAGGTTAGTCTGCACTTACCTGGGCTTTCGCGTCGCTTGACCGAACATTTGGGTGAAAGCCTCTGTCATCGCTTTTTGGAGTAACTGTTTGAATTGCGGGCTCACTGACTTGAGGAAACTTTCGGCAATTAGCGGCCCAGATTTCTCCAAGTCAACCCTCCAAAAGATGTAGTTCTCCCTCACCAAGACGAAAGGCAATTCAAGTTTGCTCGGAATTCCGAATGTGGCGGCTATCTGTGGGTTGAACCCTTTTTGCGATGAAAGGTCTGCTTCCAACTTGGCAATCACTTTGTCGCCCGATTTCTCAACGCCGATAACTCGGGTGGGAACGCTTTGACTTGAGGAGAACCCAACCAGCGCAAGTTTCTCCCTGTCCTTTGCGACAACGAGTTTCCTAATCGCTTCGCTGTCACCTCTTGAAAAGGCATCGGCTAATTTTTGAGCAAATCGCTGAGGCGAATTGAGGAACGCGAGGACACCGACGGCGACCGCCGCTGCGATTAAAAGCAGGATTGGCACCAAGACGATAAACGCGGGAAACCGGCGCGATGGTGCGCTCACATGCGGCAAAGCCGTTGGGCGAACGGGGATTTGCTGTTGTGGGTGTTGCGTTGAGGGAGGGACTTGTGGAGTAGTTGTCACCCCCATCGCACCGCTCTTCAAAGGAGCAAGGCATTTCCAGCAGTAAACTCGGTCGTCATCATTTTCAACGCCGCAACGGAGGCACTTTATCACCCCTCACCTCCTTTTGCTGTCTGGTTGCCCAAACAATTTTTGCGTTCGCTGGGAGAAAGCGCTATCAAGACTGCGTTCACGGCAGGAAGTTGTAAGCGGGTTTCTTTTGCCAGCAGCCCCAAAGGGACCAGAAACTGCCCATTAGGTAATCGCCAAGAACTAAACCCATGAAGAAGGGCATCGTTTGGCGGTGCATCACCAACCCTCCCCAACGAATGAGCGACGCTTTCAACAGCCAAGCCACGAAAAGGGAAACCCAAAACAAGTTCATGCTCCAACTCCCCGAAACGACGAAGCCTGCTGGATGGAGTGGGAAGTTGAAGTGGTTGTGCAAGGTTGACAGCAAAAGGGTTTGAGTTCCACCCCAAAAGATCGCAAAGAGTGAAGCCCAACCAAAGCCCGTTGGTGAATGGCGGTAAGTGTCAAGTTGTCGGAAAACTTCCATCCCATACCAAGTTCGTCCTCCGAACTGAAACGACGCTCTCAAT
>JANZZQ010000256.1 GCA_026419315.1 Armatimonadota bacterium
CGGCTTCATTTACAGCATGGGCGCTGCCATTTTGGACTTGGAATATCCGTGGAAGGTCATTTACCGATGTCGCCCATACTTGATGACACCAACCGAGGGGTATGAGCAAGTCGGCGATACACCAAATGTCGTCTTCCCATGCGCAGCAATCCTTGATCCTGAAGGCAAAAGGTTGGCGATTTATTACGGCGGAGCGGACACAGTCGTTGCCCTCGCCTTTGCCTATTTGGATGAGTTGGTTCAATTCGTCAAGGACAACTCGGAGTTGTGAACTTCGGTAAAATCATTGAGCACAAGAACTGTCAAGGTTTACCGAAAGGGTGTTCTGGGCTTCAACGAAGTTGCGCCGTTGACAAAGAAACCGTTCCGCAACTCGTCGCCATCAGGAAAGCAGGGATTGACAAAATTGCAAGTTAACTTCGCCGAAAAGCGAAGAACGCTCATGGGTTGACCGGTTGAAATTTTTGCTCGCATCTTTGATAGCGACCCGTTGGTTGATTTTAGAATCTTCGGTTGGAGGGTAATCCAGCCATGCGGGCGCCACTAATCTACAGAAGGCTGAAAATCTTGTCAATCCCTGCTTTCGCCTTCGCTGCCAGTTCATCCTTTGAGAATTGCTGCGGCAAAGTTTTGCTCAAGACTTCAACCGAGACCGCACCATCGTATCCTGCATCCTTGAGCGCCCTCAAAAATCCAACCAAATCAATGATTCCGTCGCCGGGCATTATGCGTTCGTTGTCTATTTGCTCCTCAACAGGTCTATCGGGAGCATCGTTGATGTGGACATGAACGATTCGCTCTTTCGGGACAGCCCTGAGTTCTTCAACGGTGTGTTGGGCGCAGAACCAATGGAAACTGTCAACGAGCAAACCCGCGTTGGGAGCGCCGATTTCGTCGCACAACTGCAAAGCCTGATCCATACGCCACATGACCGGGTTGCCCCTTCTGCGAAAATGCGCTGGACCAACCCACTCAATTCCGAGCCTAACGCCGTAGTCGGCAAGGATTGAGCAAATTTCCCGAAAACGCTGAACCATCATCGCCCAAAACTCTTTCGGGTCACCTTCAATTGACGGGGGAACATAAGTGACGCAAGAAGTGCAACCGATCACTTGGGCTGCTTTCGCTTTCGCTGGCAAGTTTTTCAAACTCTCACGATACTTGTCCTCTTCATCGCGCCAAGCGGCGGGAAGCCAGAAAGCAGCATGCTGAATTCCTTGCTCCGCAAGCCACTGTCGTGCGGCATCTTCACCCTCGGAAGCGATTTTTTGCTCCAGCCACTCAATTCCGAACTCAACGGCGGCGAACCCGTGCTTTTTGGCAAATGCGACAAATTCGTCGTAAGCGAACCCACCCCCGACCGTTCCGGGATTGAGACAAGGAACCACGACTGACCACCTCCAAGTTTTTGATTTGGCAGTTGCCGACGAAGGATTATGGCGCAAGCAGAAAAATTTGCCCTCAATCGCTAATTCGCCACTCGGTCAATACG
>JANZZQ010000257.1 GCA_026419315.1 Armatimonadota bacterium
GAACGGACGAGTATGGTGGCAGCCTTGAAAACCGAATGAGGCTGGGGTCGCAAATCGTTCAAGCCATTCGTGAAGTTGTCGGTGACGACATGCTTGTCCTTTACAGGCACACTCCGAAGGAGTATGAAGGCTACACAATTGACGAAAGCGTGGAATTTGCCAAGCGGCTTGTTGAAGCGGGCGTTGACATCTTGGACATTTCCCCTTCAAGCGAAAATGCCCCTGCCGATTTGGCAGCGCCTTTCAAACAGGCTGTCAATGTCCCAGTCATCGCAGTCGGCAAGATGGCTCGCCACCAGCGAGCGGTTGAGGCTTTGCGTGAAGGTCGTGCCGACTTGATCGCGATTGGGCGAGGCTTAATCGCTGACCCATTCTGGGCGATGAAAACCAAGATGGGTCAACTTGACAAGATTATTGAGTGCCGCTACTGCAACGAGGGGTGCTACGGGAACTTGAGGTCGGGCAAACCCGTTGAGTGCATCCAGCACGCTGAGTTGGGAGAGTTGCTTTTATGGGGGTGAAGGAGATGGGGCGTGAAAAATTCACTCGCAGGGAGTTTTTGAAGACTGCGACCACAACCGCTTTCGGGTTGCCTTTCGCTTTGGCTTTGGATGAAAGTTTCGCACTTGAGTTGAATGGGCTGGAGAGGCAGGCGACAAAACAAAAACCTTTTGTCCGAGCAGTTTTCGTCAGGTTGCCAACACCTTGGTGGATGGGATGGCCGGGCGCTGCTTACCCCGTTGAAAAGAGGGAAAGGGAAATTTCTGGAGAACTTCAGCGCATCGCACGAGAAGTCGGCGTCAACTTGGTCGTTGAGCCGAAATTCATCGCCAACCCCGAAGAGACAGCGAGATTTTGCGAGCGCATCAAGGCAGATCAGCCCGATGCTTTGATTGTCGTGTTGCACCACATCTACCTTTGGAACTTGGTTGAAGCCATTGTCGGCACAGGAGTCAAGACAATCATCTACGCCCCCGTCGGAACTGCCTTCATCGGTCCAATGCACTCGTTCGCCAATCGCCCGAGAGTTTGGTATGTTTCGTCAACCGAGTTGGCTGGAATCAAGCAAGCGCTGAAAGCCATCAAGGCTGGCAGGTTGATGCGGGATAGCAGGATGGCAGTAATTTGGGGCGACAAAGAGGAGCGAACGAAAGTTGAGCCTTTGGGCACTGAAGTTGTGGTTGTTCCGGTGAGACGCTATGTTGAAGAGTTCAACAAAGTTTCGCCCGATGACAAGCGTGTTCGCACCCTCGCCCACATGTATCGCCGTGCCGCCCAAAAAATTGTTGAGCCGAAAGAGGAAGACTTAATCCACGCAGCGAGAACTTACTTTGCTCACCGAGCCATCATGAAAGCCTACGATGCCGACGCAATCGCAACCGATTGTTTGCCTTTGGTTGCTAACCGTCAAGTTCCGCCGCCTTGTTTGGCTTTCACGCACCTTAGGGACGAAGGTTTTCCCGCAGGTTGCGAAGCCGACAGG
>JANZZQ010000258.1 GCA_026419315.1 Armatimonadota bacterium
GCTTCCAACCGCAAAGTTTGCCCTGGGCGCAACGGGTAAGGCTTTTTCGCTTTGTCAGCATTTTCGGGCACAAATTCTGGACACGATGGCAAAAACAGTGCAAGCCGATGCCCATTGCCCTCAGGGGTTGGGCTTTCAAATCGCAACGATGGAAAATTTCGTTCTCCATCCCAGCGCTGCAATGGATTCCAAAACAGCGCCACGGTAATTGCATTTTGCTTTGTGCTTTTGTTTTCGGTAGCAATTTTGGGCATATCAAAAAGTGAATCTGGGCAGAAAAACTTGTCAGCATCTTTCGGGGTTGCGGAGCCTCCTTTTCCGATCGTCACTGCCATCAAAGGGATTGTCAACTTTTTGGGGTTAGGTGTTCGCCTGTCGTGAAGAGGCGGTGCAAAATCCCGTGGATTTGAAGAAGGTTCGCCATCGTAAAGGAACTCAACTCCGGGCAACAAACCCCAAAGTTTTGCAGCGCTATCGCCGACAAGCAAATTCGCTCCCCAAAGAGCCCTAATTTGCTGCTCCTTTTCGCATAGCCATTCACAACGAATTTGTGCTACAGGTTCGTTTGGCTTGAGCGTAATGGTCACGCTCAAAAACCACTCACTTCCGTCGGGGTCACGAATTTTGTCGGAAAGTTGCAATGAATTTTTGTTAACGGAAACGGAACGCAAAGCAGGTTGCCAGTCCACTTCACCTTGTTGCCCATCGTAAACGATGCGAGCAATTGGCTGCCAACGAGCAATTTTCAGCCATTTAGAACCTTGTCGAGCGAGGACCTTGACAATTCCGTAACCTTCGTTAGTTCGTTCAGCAACGATTTGGATTTTCCCATTGTCAACGGAAACCTGCTTTGCCATTTGCCCACCAGCCACCTTCACAAGAACCACCATCCCCAAAATCAACCACACCCCAAATTTTTGCCTCCGTGCCGATGACCCCATTTTGCACCACCCCACATTTCTGGTCGGAATCGCCATTGCGAATGTTTTTGCCGGAAACGAACCGCCTGGGATTTTCGGTTCGGAAAGTCACGCCCAACCTTACAATTCCGCCAAGTAAATCTGCCACTCATTCGTTCCGCCGATGACCACCGCCTGAAGTCAGCAGCGTGAATGTTGTGGCTCGTTAAGGCTGCACAGTTCTTCAAACTCATTGCCTCGGTTCAAACTCAATTTTATCAACCCACAAGTTTCTGTCCTCGCCTGTTCGTGGGTCGTAGGAGTCGTTGATGAAGCGAAGTCTGAAGGTGCGAGTTCCTTCGGGCAGATTGGCAGTGACGAAATGGACACTCCAATCGTCGCTTCGGCATTCAACTTGCCCCAACTCTCTGTCACCCAACTCCAACGAGACAATCGGATAAACTCCTTTCATCGCTGTCCCTCTTGCCCAAACCCCGATGCGGTAGCGACCTGACTTGACAACTTTGATTTTCGTTTCAACATAGCCGTTTGCGCCCATGTAGATG
>JANZZQ010000259.1 GCA_026419315.1 Armatimonadota bacterium
GCTCTAAGATGAGCACTCGTCCGCCTTTTTGAACCTTTTCGGCAAGCCAACCGAACTCTTCGTCGGCTGCGCCAACGATAGTCTCCTTCGCACTCTTGCTCTCAAGCGCCCTTGGGGCAATGACCAAAATCTCCTTGCCATCCCACTCTTTGATGCTGTTCAACTTGACAATTTTTCTCCCAAACTGTTTTGCTATTCGCTTCATTTGCCCCTTCGGGTCGTAGAGGGATATTCTGGCGTTCGGTGGCAACGCCAAGGTAAATTGCGGGAAAACATCAATCGCGTAATCCTCTCGGAAAGCGGGCGCACCAGAGGCATCAAGCGTCAATCGCAAAACCAACCTTCGCCTCGTTTGAGTTTGTGGCAGTTGAATTGTCAAGGTCCGTTCAATGTGGGCACCACTTTCAAGCCTTAAAGTTTGTCTCCCCTCAGCAAGCACTTTGTTGCCGTCCATCAACTGCCACCTGAATAGAACATTTGTCAAGTCCCTCATCGTGTCGTTGAAGATTTCAACGGTTCGGCGAATTTTCTCGCCGGCGAAAAACCTTCGGTCATGTTCGCAAAGGAAAGCCGCCAGCGGGCGATACATGTCCCTTTGGGCGACCCAAAGGGGATTGGTTTCGTCAAGGCTTCCGCCTTCAACAACTGTCCAAGGCGAGATGCCGCTGACGCCATAGTGGCGGTAAGCGAGAATTTGCATTCGCCAGGCAATTGCTTTCGCTCTCAGCCAATATCGCTGGTGATCTCGGTAGGCTTCATCGCCGAAAAACAGGGTTTGCGTTGATGGGTCTTTGGAAGGCACCCATAAAAACTCGCCGATGTAAAGGGGTTTCTTCCTGTCCCAGAGGAAGGGCTTTTTGTCCCAAAACATGCCGCCACCGCCAGTGATGAACCTCGGTTCCTCCATCCAAAAAGCATCGTTGGGCCACAGCCTGCGGGCAGGGAATTCGTTGGGGTAGTGGATTCCGATGACATCGGTGACACCGCCAGGGTCACCGTCGGACTCGTAAGTTATAGGTCGGGTCGGGTCTTCGGACTTGACAATTAGTCCCATCTTAGCCAAGTTAGCCTCAACTTCTGGTGTGTCGTCATTTGCCCTTGAACCGTAAAACTCGTTCTCCAAACTCCACATGACGATTGACGGGTGGTTGCGCAAGTTGCGAACCATTGCCCGCAAGTGAGCGGCATAGTTTTCCCAAAACTTTGGGTCGTTGACTCGGTAAACTGTGTCGTCGTTCCAAACTGCGCCTTCAGGGATCATCATCACTCCAAGTTCATCGGCAACTTCATACCAGATCCGCTGCCAAGGTTGAGTGTGGGTTCGGAAAGCGAATGCGTTCATCGCTTTTATGCCCAAAAGTTGTGACTTGACAAATTCTCTCGTCACGCCTTGAATTGGTGGCCACCAAGAAGTTGCGAGCAAGTGAACTTTCTTGCCGTTTAGGTAAAAGTCACCGCT
>JANZZQ010000260.1 GCA_026419315.1 Armatimonadota bacterium
CTCAAATCGCACCTGTTGACGAGTTCCTGAAAGGCAAGAAAAATGTCAAGCGACTGAAGGGCAACAGCGTCACCCTGAGTAAGGATAAGTTGCCGAAGGAAACAGAAATTTGGGTGCTTGAAGCGCCATGAGCAGGTCGCTACCAGTTTGCTTGGTGCGTATCGCCCAACAGCGCTAACTTCAGCCGGTAACTGAGAGTGGGTTTTGGGCAGTTGATTTCGCTTGGCGGAAACAGACGAAAAGCGCTGCATCGTCTGTGCTCTTTTCAGTGCTTTCCCGAGTTTGTCGACCTCGCCCGCTTTCGGTTTCTGAACCGATGTCGCTTTTTGGGGGTGTCAAAATTTCGTTGAAAGGAGCGAGACAACAGTTATGAACGAACGGCTGAGAATTCGGTTGGACTTGTGGCAGTTGGAAATTTTTTGCGCTGTGGTAGAACTGCAGAGTTTTTCAAGGGCTGCCGAAGCCCTCTTCTTGAGCCAACCGACGGTGACTTCCCACATCACGGCTTTGGAAAAGCGTTTGGGTGTGAGGCTGCTTGACAGAACGACAAGAAAAGTCAAACCCACTCCAGCAGGGGAAATCCTATACAGACACGCAAAGGCTCTTTTGGCGGAACATGAAGCCATATTGCAAGAACTTTCTCGGCTTCAAGGCGGTTTAATGGGGTGGTTGGTTTTCGGTGCAGACACAACTTCAGCCCATCACCTGCTTCCCCCAATCATATCCGAATTTCGGCGCCAGTTCCCGCAAACTCGGTTGAGCATGCGAATTGGAAGCAGCAGCCGAGTTTTGAACGGTGTGCTCAATGGCGAATTGGAGATGGGAGTGGTCGGCATGACGCTTGACGAGCCGAATCTTCAGTTCATTCCCTTGTGGAGCGACGAAATCGTGCTCATCGTTCACCCCGAACATGAGTGGGCGGAGCGAAGTTTCGTGCCGATTGAAGAAGTGTCAACTCAACCTTTCGTCTTCCGTGAAGAAGGTTCAGGCACTCGCAAAATTTTCGAGCAATTTCTCGCGCAAAACAACTTCCATCCCCATCGTTTGACAGTCGTTGCAGAGGTCGGAAGCGCAGAAGCGGTCAAACAATTCGTTTCCCTCGGTGGCGGTATCGGGTTTGTCTCAATTCGAACCATCAGCGATGAAGAACGGGAACGGCTGAAAATCGTCCGATTGCAAGAAGGGCGAATCACGCGCCAATTTTACGCTGTCACCCCAAAAGAACGAAACAATTCGCCATTGTGTAGCCTGTTCGTTCGGTTCTTGAAAGAGCAAGCAGGTTAGCATGAGGAAGTGTCGTCAAACGGGTTGAAACGGCGCTTTCCTTCCGCTTCGCGACAAACTGCGACCCCCAAAATCAAGAACCCGACCGCTTCCTCCGCTTGACTTCCAAAAGCCGTGAAGTCATCTGGGTCACTTGACCGCTTGACGGAGTTTGCT
>JANZZQ010000261.1 GCA_026419315.1 Armatimonadota bacterium
TTGTGGGAGCGACAGAAGCAAGTCAGCGGAAATTGCCTGAGCCGAAACCACAAAAACTTCCACGATGGCGAGGGTTCAATTTGCTTGAGAAGTTCAATGTGGCTTGGAACCGACGCTTTGTTGAAAGGGATTTTGAATGGATTGCTGAACTCGGCTTCAATTTCGTTCGGCTACCGATGGACTACCGTTGCTGGGTTGAATCTGGCGACTGGACTAAATTCCGTGAAGATGTGCTCAAGGAAATTGACGAGGCTGTCAAGTTCGGTGAAAAATATGGCGTTCATGTTTGCATTAACTTTCACCGTGCGCCCGGCTACACTGTTGCTCAGCCGCCCGAACCTAAATCCCTTTGGTATGATGAAGAGGCGCAAAAAGTTTGTGCGATGCATTGGGCACAATTCGCAAAACGCTACCAAGGTGTCCCCAACACGCTCGTGAGTTTCAATCTGTTCAATGAACCTGCAAACATTGACCCGGAAGTTCACCGAAAAGTCGTTGAGCGGATGGTTGAAGCAATTCGCAAACACGACAGCAATCGGCTCATCATTTGCGATGGACGAAGTTGGGGCAACACTGCACCGACCGAACTTATCGGTTTGGGAGTAGCCGCTGCAACAAGAGGATATCAACCTTTCCGATTAACTCACTACAAAGCCGAATGGGTTTCAGGAAGCGACAAATGGGCTGAACCGAGCAGTTGGCCGCTTCAGGAAGGCAACACCGTTTGGGATATCAACAGGCTGCGAGAGTTTTACAAACCCTGGAAAGAACTTGAGCAAAAAGGTGTCGGAGTTATGGTCGGCGAGTTCGGGGCATACAACAAAACGCCCCACAAGGTCGTGCTCGCTTGGATGCGAGACTGCTTGACGGTTTGGAAAGAGATGAATTGGGGCTGGGCACTCTGGAACTTCAGAGGTTCGTTCGGCATCCTTGACAGCGGTCGCACCGATGTCGCTTACGAAGATTGGCGTGGTCACAAACTTGACAGGGCAATGCTCGAGTTGCTGAAGGCATTTTGAAGCAGGCGCTGATTCATAAGGGCAAAGGAGGAAAAGCGATGCGACAAACTTTCGCCTTTAATACTGCAATTTTCGCCCTTGTTGTTTTCGCTTTTACTGTTCTTGCTATCGCCCAACCTGCAAAAAACTTGGAAGCGTTAAAAGGCAATATTGTGCCTGATTTTCCGTTACGAAGCATAGACGGCAAAGTTCAAAAGTTCAGCCAATTTCGAGGCAAAGTTGTCTTGCTCAACTTCTGGTCTCCTTACTGAAGCGGCTGCGGTGTGGAGGTTCCACACCTTGACAGTTGGTATCGCAA
>JANZZQ010000026.1 GCA_026419315.1 Armatimonadota bacterium
TCCCGCTTCATCGCAGCGATGAAGTAGAGCAACTTGTCAAAGTAGTTGGTGTCAACTTGGCGCATGTTCTCGCTTCTCCAAACGCTCCCGTGAACCCTGACGATGTTGACGCCCAATTTCGCCAAGTGGCGGGCAAGGGAGTCAACGAAAGGCTTAGGCAACCGAACGATGTCTGGACCGGCGTTGACGCCCCAGAAGCGAACCGGTTCGCCGGTTTTGCTGTGAACGAATCGGTCGTCCTTGACAGTTATGAAACCTTTTTCGCCAGCAAATTTCTCGTTGAGTGAACGGAGGTCAATAGGCGAAGGTGAAAAGGGATCGGCATTGGGGTCGAAAGGAAACCAACCAGCAACCGCAACTTGTGTTCGTTCGTTCGGTTTGAGTTTGCCTTTCGGAATCCAAAGGCGGTTGATGAGCAAGAAACAGTCATAGGCAGCAGCACCTTCCTCGTTCGTCTGTTCAATCCGCAGCCGATGCTTGCCAGCGGTCAAGTGAACTTGTCCAGCGTAAATCCAGTTGGCTACGATGAAAGTTCTGAGTTCCTCTTCGTCGAGGAGCGAGACTTCAAAGGGAACTTCCTGCCAATCTTGGTCGTCAAAGCGCCACCTGAAAGGACCGTGCTTCCAAAACTTACGGACAAAGAAGTGGTAGGTGTCGGTTTGAGGGACATTGACTTCGTATTCCAAGAAAGGCGTTTGCTCGTATTTGCCTGTAATGCCGATCCATCGTCCCTCCGACAAGACGGCAGCTTCGCGTTCATTTAAGGGGGCAAAAGGATTGCGCTCGGGTGGTGGGAAATTTGTCGATTGGGGTTTCTCCCCCTCCCACCAAACCCAAACGGGCTGAGCGGCAACTGGCTTTGCGGGTCTCTTCGCTTGGCAGCTCAATTGATTCACCCCAGCCAAAACGATCGCGACCGCCGCAATTGTCGCTATTACCCACTTCAGCCATTTCCACCTCATCGCTGTCCCTCCTTGGTCCGTTTGTCCCAACTCAAATTATACCCATGCTGCCCATTGCATGTCAAACACCGATTTGGGAAAGCCGACGGAACAAGCAGTTTAAACCTCGCCCCACTTTTGCCGATAATGGTTTTGGCAGAAACTGAAAGGGGGTTGCTGCGGTGACTAATCCTTACTTGCAGCAAATGGTTGAAACCGCAACGCCTTTACAACTGATCGGTTTGCTCTTTCGTCGCGGAAGCGAACTCATGGACGAGGCGGAGCAAGCCTTGACAGAACACGATTTTGAAAAGGCCGACGAGGCTTTGACTAAGGCCCAGAAAGTTGTCGCCGAACTCATTAGTTCGCTGGACATGGAAAAAGGCGGTGAAATCGCTGTTAATTTGCGCCGACTTTACACGTTCGTTTGGGAGCGCCTTTTGCACGCCAACTTGCGAAAATCCATCGAACCGCTCCAAGATGCCAAGCAAATTTGGTCGCAACTCAGCCAATTGTGGGAACAGGTGGAGTCCAACGAAGGAGGTGCTTGATAATGCAGTGGAATGGCGGCTTCGGCTCGGGCGAAAGGGAGGAAACTCACTCTGAAAAGGTGGGAAAACACTGGCAGGGAAGTGACAACCTTCCTGCTTTCAAAACAGCCATACTTGACCTTGTTCCGAAATCGGCTCGCTGCATTTTGGACATCGGTTGTTGCGCAAGTGAGTTGGTTCGTGAACTCAAACGCCGTCAAACCTGTGAAGTTTGGGGAGTGACAATTTCTCCGCAACTGGCTCGCGTTGCTGCCAAACATTACGAACGCGTCATTGCTGGCAATGTAGAAGATGAAGCCGTTTGGGGACAACTCCCCAAAGGCTACTTTGATACCGTGATTTTCGGTGAAGTTTTGGAACGCCTTATCTCCCCCCAAAGCATTCTCAAACGGGCGCACGAAATCGTTGCGCCTGACGCCACGCTGGTTTTAAGCGTCACGAACTTTGGACACGCCTCTGTCATACGCAAGTTGATGGAAGGCGAATGGGGCTGTGAACCGAAGGGCATTTTGGACGATAGCCGCTTGCGATTTTTCGGGCGGAAAAATTTGTGGCGCGTGTTGACGGAAAGCGGTTGGCTCGTTGTCCACAGTGTCGCAGTTATTGTCCCCGACCCGATCCCGAAGGAACTTCACGACGCACTCATTCAACACCGTTGGGCGAGAAGAGTTGGGCTTGAAGAGAGCCAAATTTTGAGTTTTGCCATCGCAGCCCGACCCGCTCCAGCCTATATCGCAAAAGGCAATGAACCGACCGACGGTTTAGTCAGCATTATCGTTTTGAACTGGAACAATTTGCCCTACTTGCGCCGATGCGTTGAAAGCGTTCTGGCCCACACTCGCCCGCCCTTTGAACTCATCATCGTGGACAACGGCTCAACCGATGGCTCGCTTCGCTACTTGCGGGATTTAGCCAGTCAACACAGAAATGTCAGGATCGTTTTGAACGAGCGAAACATCGGCGCGCCTGCGGGGCGAAACTGCGGTCTATCTGTTGCCGAAGGAGACTTCGTTGTTTTCCTTGACAGCGACACGGTTGTCACCGAGGGTTGGCTTGACCGGCTGCTTCGTTGGATGGAAATTGACCCAACTATCGGGATGATTGGTCCGGTTTCCAACTTTGCGTCAGGGCAGCAAATTCAGGTCAACTACCGCAACCTTAAAGAGATGCACGAGTTCGCTCACCTGTGGTGCGCGCGAAACTGCGGGTCCGGTTGGGAGATGCCAACTCTCATCAGCTTTTGCGTTTTGATTCGGCGAAGCGTCATTGACGCCATTGGGGGTATGGACACCGGTTTCGGGCTTATCATGAACGAGGACATTGACTACGCTCTTCGGGCGCGGGTTGTAGGTTTTCGGTGTTGGCTTGCTTTAGATTCATTCGTCCACCACTACGGCAACCGAACCAGCGGGAGGTTGGGAGTTGAAAGGATGATGGATGCTGCCTGGCCACGGTTTGCCGAGAAATGGAACTTGCCCCCTGAGGCGGAAAAGTTTCGCCCATACATTTTGTTCGTCCCCGAATTGTTCAACCCACGCTGTCGCCCACCACAACCCAAAGACCTTTACGAACCATTGCCTGATAAATCCCAGCTTGAAGTGCTTGACGGCCGCAAACTAAAACCGCTCATCTCACTTTGCATGATTGTCAAGAACGAATCAGACAATTTGCCGCGATGTTTGGAAAGCGTGAAGGGCATTGTGGACGAAATCATCGTCGTTGACACAGGCTCAACGGACGAGACACCTCAAATTGCGGAGCGATACGGCGCGAAGGTAATTCATTACGAGTGGACGGGAAGTTTCAGCGATGCCCGTAACGAATCCCTCAAGCACGCGAAAGGCGAGTGGATTTTGTGGCTTGACGCTGACGAGGCTTTGGCTGAAGGCAAGGAGGATTTGCGGAAAATTTTGGAGCAAGACAAAGAACATGACGGCTTCATTTTGCCGATGATAAGTTTCGTTGGACACCGCTCCCACCGAGAAGGTCATGTCCATCCAGCCTTTAGGCTCTTCCGCAACTTGAAAGGCATCCGCTTTGAACGCAACCTGCACGAACAAATCGCAGGCTCAATCCTCAAAGTTAAACCCAATGCCAAGTTTGGAGTTCTGCCAGTTTGGATTGAGCATTACGGCTATCTTGCGCCGGTGGTTCGCAGAAAGCAAAAAGTTGAGCGAAACTTGGAATTGGCGAAAAAGGATTTGCGTGAAGACCCCACCGACCCCTTCGCTTGGTATAACTTGGGTCGCGAATACCTGAGGTTGGGACAATGCGAACGGGCATACTACTGCTTCCGACGAACCTTGTTCTATCTTGGTGACAACTTTACGCCATACCTTTTGCGTTGCCTATGCGATGCTGTTCATTGCCTGATACGGTTGAACCGACCACAGCAAGCATTGTCGTTCCTGCGCGAAGTTCAACAACTGCCCGTCACAACGCCCGATTTTTGGATGCTTGAAGGGCAAGTTCGTTTTGCCCTCAACGATTGGTCAGGGGCGTTGAAGGCTTTCCGGCAAGCATTGGAGTTTCGGCACCAACTGCCAACCAATTTCGACTGGGCTGAAGGCTCAACTTCCTACGGGGCTTGGTATTGGATGGGTCTGTGCTATCAAAAGATGGGGCAATTGAATGAAGCGCTAAAGTGCTTCGGAACGGCTATTAGGTTGGCGCTTGCAAGGCGACGCTACTATGAACCTGCGATCAGTGCTTTCACGAGGTTGATTTTACCTCAGTGCCGAACCTCTGATGACTTGGCTCAAGCGTTCTCTCTTTTCGTCACCGAAGAAATTTCCGCTCACCCCCAACTTGCATTGCTGATAGCCAAGGCAGCTTTGACCCACTTTCCTTTGCCTGCTTGTGCGTTGGAAGTCGCAAAAGCGTTGCTGGGTCAAAACGATGAACTCGGGACGAAAGGCGAGTTAGACGAAACGGAACGAACTTTTGTCAAAGGCAAGTTGGCGCTTTTGGAACGTCGCTACAGTGAAGCGGCAAAGATGTTTGAACAAGTCCCGTTAACTGCACCTGAAGGAGCAGCTGCTTGGAACTTGCGCATACTTGCCCACGCCCTTGCGGGCGAATGGGAAAAAGCATTTGCTGCCTGCGCCGAGGACCAATTGTGGCAAGCACTGTTGCGGCAATGGACAAACGGGCAGGAAGCAAGATTGACAAACGGGCAAACGGGCAACCGAGATGCAATGCCCATTAATCTACCGAGCGAGTTGATTCCATCGCTTCAAGAAAATTTCTTCGAGTTGCTGGCGCTTTTGCTGCAACTACGAGAATTTGAGCGCTACGAGCAAGCGCTAAGTTTGCTGAATTGGCTCGTTCCCGACGAACGGGAGCAAGCAATGTTCCTCGGCAAACTTTACGGGCAGTTCGGCTTTTGGGACATGGTTTTGGAAACACTTCTGCCAATCGCCCAAGATGGCGGAATGGACAGGGAAAGTTGGAGGTTGCTGGCACGGGCGTGCCAGCACAAGGGTTTTTACGGCGAAGCCGCAGCGATTCTGCTGAAGTTGGTTGAAAGCGATGACCGAAAAGACGAAGCCCTTGCCGACTATATGGCTTTGGCAAGTTGTTACATCGCATTAGGTGACAGAGAACGAGCGGAAGCAATCATAGCGCTCGCTCAACAACTGTCAAGCTGACAAGACGCTCTCGCAAAAACGCAACGCTGGCTTTCCACGGGCTAAAAAGGAGTTGGACAAAGTCCGATGCTAATTTCAGGCGCCGCGAAAATTTCGGGGCTAAACCCAAACGATTGAATTTGGACGAAGGTGATGGTAATGCACTTGTTTGTGGTTCGCCAACCGATTTTCAACCGATGGAAGCGAGTGGTTGGCTATGAGGTTCTCTTCCATTCCATTGAGAAAGCGGAAGGCTTGAGCGTTAATCACGAACAAGCGGGGAAATGGGTCATAGACGCCCATTTGCACCTTTTCCGGCCGATGAGGCTCACTTGCGGGAAATTGGCTTTTATCCCTGCGCCTCGCCCCCTAATCCTACAAGACCTAATCACAACTCTGCCGCCAAGCCAAACGGTCTTGGAAGTAGACGCCGAAGAGAACAGCGATGAGGTTGTGAGCGCTTGTTTCAGGTTAAAGGTCACTGGTTACCCAATCGCTGTTCGTGGATTCTTGCCCTGGTCACCGGTTCGCCCATTAGTAGCGATTGCCAACATCCTTAAGGTGGATTTTGAAAAAGTCACGGGAGCGGAAAGAGCGAGAGCTGTCTCGGTTTATGCCACTCCCAACAGGAAGATGCTGGCTGAAAAAATTGAAAGCGCCGAAGAATTTGCCGAAGCGGAACGAATGGGCTATGACTATTTTCAGGGCAGCTTCTTCTGCCAGCCTGAGACCCTTTCGGCGAAGTTGTTGACAAGCCACCAGCTCACTTACTTTCGTATCATGCAGTTGCTCGGAGACCCGAATTTTGACCTCAGCCACATTGAGCAAGTCTTGAAAACTGACCCATCCTTGTCGTTCAAACTGCTGAGATACATAAATTCGGCTGCAATTGGGGTTCGCCATCGTATTTCTTCCCTAAAGCAGGCTCTCGTTTTGCTTGGCGAATGCCTTTTGCGCCGTTGGCTACTTATTGCCGTTTCAACTTTGCTGCTGGAGAAGAAGCCCTACGAACTTTTGGTGACCGCTTTGGTGAGAGGACACATGTGCGAGCAAATTGCGGCAGCCGCTGGTTTGCCCCCCGAGCCCGACCCATTTCTCGTCGGGCTGTTTTCGGTTTTGGATGCCCTCCTTGACCAACCCATGACGGAAATTCTCGAGGAATTGCCTTTGAACCCCGAGCTCAAAGATGCACTGCTTCGCGCCCCAACTCCCCTTGGATGGGTCTATTCTTTGGTTCTGGCTTACGAGCGGGCAGATTGGCAAACAGTCAGAAGTTTGGCGAATTTCTTGAAAGTTCCAGAAACCGAATTGGCCGTTCACTACGAACGTTCTGTCCGCTGGGCAGACCATTTGTTCTCCCGCGAGAGCATAACCTTGTTGTCTTAAACCGAACTGCGGTCAAAGTTTCGGCTTACCAGAAGTTCGCCTTCCAGAAAGTTTCCACCGCCGCCAAAGGCTCTTCTTGCCGGGTTGGTCAACATTTGTTTTTCCCGGCTCAGCGAAAACCTTTACATCCGGCATCAACACCCGCTAAGACCGCTCTCAGATCAGAGCGGGACTTTCAAGGGCAAAGGCAACCATTGACCAAATCGGTAGTAACTGAGCCTCAAGAGCCACAAGCCAATTAGCGCAAAGAAAAGAAGCCAAGCCAATAACGCCCCGTAACGCTTTAGCCACCCGTCCCAATCAAAAGGCTTGTTTGTCAAAAGTTCGTAAACACAAAGGATAACACCGACCCAGGCAGCAACAAAAAAAACTAACCCAATAGGATGCCACTCAAAAGCCTCGCGAAACCGACCGTGAGCGGCAGCCTCAAAAGCCCTCGTCATCCCGCAACCGGCACAAGGATAACCCGTCATCAACTTAAACAGACACAAAGGCAATTGGTAAGGAAACGCGGGCAGGAAGTATGCGATGATCGTCACGGAAATTACAAGAGCAATGAGAAGCAGACGACCAAACTTCCAGGCTTGTTTGGAAGTTCTTCCTCGCTTTGTCGGGACTGGAACTTGCGACAGGTCTTGCGAACCCATGTCCTATCACCACAGGCAATTTTGTCAAACTCACAACCTTGAACGCTATTGCGGTTTGAGGCTAAGCCGTATTCCCCGCAAGGGGAAACAATTGAGCCAACTGAGGCGACTTTCGCTTGCGGTTGGAAGGTGGTCGCAGTTGCGGGAAAAAACCGAAGTGGGGAAAAGGGACCAAATCCTTGCAACTGAAGGCGGTTCAGTCTGTTGTGACTTCTCCCCGCTTCATTCCTTTGCCAGCAAATTTCGCCTTTCGCGAACTTTCCGTTGAACTTAAGGCATTGAGCCGGCAACGAGGTCTCTGGTTTCCTCAAGCTCCCTTCTCAACTCAACCAATTTGATCGCCCATTGGTTGTTTTGCGGATAGATGGAGTTTGCGATAGCAACAATTTGCTCCCACGCCCTGACTGACTTGGCGAGATGAAACACGCAATCTTGACCGGAACCACTGTCTCCCATTTCAAACCTGCCCCACGCAATCGCCGCGTCAATTTTGTTAGCGTAGAATTGACCAAGCCAGGAGTTCAAGAGCGTTAGCCTTTTCGCAACTTTCCAGTCAGATGCTGAGGGTTCAGGCAATTGAGCCATCAACTCCCAAATTGTTTGTGCTCGCTGCTCCAACCTTCGAGCAATCTCGTCAGCTGTAAGTGTGGCTCTTTTGTCTGGCTTCTTTGAAAGTTTAAGTGTCTCGGGCACGCTCAAAACTGTAAAGCCCCAAGAGCTGTCAATGGGACGGGCAGAGAAGAAGGACTTGAGCGATGCACCGTATTGGGGCTCAGTTGCCACGCCAAGCCAAAGGAGTTCTGGCAAGATGCGGCTCGCTTCGCGGAAAACCGCAAGCCACTTGTCAGCCTGTTGACCTTGTTTTGCCCACCTCATCTTCCACAAAGTTTCGCCGTCAGATTCAGGGCTCTTGATAGCTTGTGCGAACGCGGTTATCGCCCAAGTTGATGGCACCGAGCGAACATAAAGCCACAGCCCTCCAACACCAGCATCCCTGACCGCTCTGACCAATTGGTGAGCCCAAGCAGGGTCAAACCAGAAAACATCACGGTAGCCTTCATCAAGCCTTAACAGCAACACCAACTTATCTCGGTGGCGCTTGATTTGGTCCACGAAAGCCGGGACATACGGCGCAACAAATTTCGTTTTTAGCGCTACCGTTCTGCCAAGTTCAACGAATTGAACAGCCCGTTCCGGCTCGGAAACAGCGATGATTGAACTATCGTGCGGGTAGTAGCTGGTTGCTAAGATTTGCCCACCTTGCCCAACCCATTTCTGAACGGAAGGGCTTATTACCGATGCCCAAACCACTACCTTGACATTGAACTCAGGACCAAGTCGGTTTAAGACACTCAAAACAGAGTCAAGGGTAGGTTCACGGCCATCGCATTTGAGCACTAAAGTGTTGAACCGCCACCAAGCAAGTTCTTTCAATCGTTCACGCAGCAGGCTTTGAAGTGCCTGTTGGGAACGAGGCGGCTTAGCGAGCCAATCGGGACTCTCGACCACCAAACCCCGCTCCGCTAACGCAGGTATCCAAAGCTTTTGCGTCGGTAGAGGTTCACGCCATTGCAACTTCTCTGCTAAGTCAAGCAACCCATAAAGCCAACCCGCTCGCGTTTTCGCTTCAACGGTGACTTTATTGTTCGGCTCAACAAAGACAGCGTAACTTTCGCTCCCCATTCTCGGGTCAACACTTTTCGTCAATCCCAATCGCCATTGAGGGCGATATGTATTGACCAATGCTTTAGCCCAGCGTAAAGCCTCCGTTTCAGGTTCTACAGCTACGGAAGGTTTAGCCGGTGGAAGGTGAGACTGGCTCGGAAGTTGAGGCAAAGGGGTGGAAGGCAAGGGTGGCGAAATTGTGGGAACGGTAGTATCCCCTTTCGGGACTGCAGCAACCGTTGGCATCGCTGGAGTCCCGGTTGCGGGAGGGGACAAAGAGGGAGTCACTATAACCGGCGGGCTAACGGGGGAAGCGGTTTGCGTGGGCGGAAATGCAGCGGTCACAGTGGGTGTTGCCTTCGGTGTTGGCTCCGGCTGAGATGCAGGTTGAGAAGGGGGTGTTGATATGTGAAGTGCAACTCCAACCAAAAGCAACAACAGGACGAACCCGACGCCGATAAGTGCCAACGCCGTCTCACGCTGCATCATCCTTCACCTTCCCCGTCCGATTTTTTCTGAGCCATTTCTATGATGCCATATTTTCGCCGATTTTCAGAAAACCTGCCGTCGAACTCTTTCGCCTCAACGGGAGGGCGGCGAAAGGAGAAATTTTCACCGAACAAGTCCGACACTTGACAAATTCGCCAACAGTGTCGGCTCCAACCGAGGGCGCGCTCAGCGAGCACCGACTATCTTTTCGGGTGAAAAGCACCCTTTGAAAAAACATCCCGCTCAACAGAACCGTCTCCGCATTGCATAACCTCAATGCCGGCGCAAAATTAAAGCCGGGCAGTTGAAGTTGAAAATGAGGTGATTGGCGATGAAGTGGTGGGATGCCACTGTGGCGTTCATGATGGTTGCTTTTGTTGCGAACCTTTTTGTATCCCTATCCGCTCAACCCCGTGAAACCAACCCATATGCCCGTTGGAAATTCGGTCCGCCGAAAGACCCAAGCTATTTTCCCATCGCCGTTTGGCTTCAGCATCCCAAAAACGCAAAACGCTATAAAGAAGCGGGCATCAACTTGTATGTCGGCTTGTGGAAAGGACCAACGGAAGAGCAACTTGCATTGCTCCGAGAAGCGGGCATGCAGGTCATTTGCGAACAGAACGAAGTTGGGTTAAAGCACCTTGATGACCCAATCATCGTTGGTTGGATGCATCAAGATGAGCCCGACAACGCCCAAGTGGTCGGGGAAGACCCAGCAACAGGAAGAAAAATTTACGGCGGTCCAGTCCCACCGCAAAACATCGTTGAGCGATACAAGCGGATGAAAGCCAACGACCCTGACAGACCAGTGTTGCTCAACTTGGGGCAAGGTGTGGCAAATGACTTTTGGAAAGGGCGGGGGGTAGGAGCTCACCCTGACGATTACTTCACCTATGTCAAGGGCTGCGACATCGTTTCTTTTGATGTTTACCCTGTCGCCGGGCTGAACGATGAGAACTTGCTTTGGTATGTCGCAAAAGGAGTTGCCCGGCTCGTTTTTTGGGTCAACTGGAACAAATCCACTGATGGCGAGAAAATCATCTGGCATTGCGTTGAGACCACGAGGATAAGCAACTTTGAGAAGAAGCCAACCCCTCACCATGTCCGTGCGGAAGTTTGGATGGGCATCGTCCACGGCTCCCAAGGAATCATCTACTTCGTCCACCAGTTTCAGCCTAAATTCATCGAGGCTGCCTTGCTTGAGGACGCCGAGATGCTTACTGCAGTTGCACAAATCAACCGCCAAATCCGCGAACTCGCTCCAGTCCTCAACAGCCCAACAATTAACGGCATCGTCAATGTAACTTCAACCAACCCTGATGTCCCTGTGCATTTCATGGTCAAGCGTTACAAAGGTGATGTTTACATCTTCGCCGTTGGAATGAAAAATGCGCCGACGAAAGCGATTTTCCAAATTCGGGGTTTGCCGGCAAAAACGGCTGCGGAAGTCATAGGCGAAAATCGTCGCATCCCTGTAGCAAACGGTCGCTTTGAAGACGAGTTTGATCCCTACGATGTGCACATTTACAGACTGAAAGGTTGAGAAAGGCGAAAGGCTCCTTGTCAATCGCAATTGCCGTCATGGTTTGTTTCTGGCTCGCCAACGTTCGCTGTCGTTTCTTGGATGGATGCCATCTGGGTAGTCAATATCGGCTCTTAAGGGGCAAAATAACCCTACCGTTTTGTCCCGCAAGTTTGTTGACCACAACGATGGAAGCATTGTCATCGTTGGGATGAACAAAGGTGCTGGCTCTGAAGGGCAAAGCGCAATCACGGTTTTTGCCTCTTGTTAAAAATTCGGGATTTGCCGAAGGGCAGGAACTGAACGCGACAATTGACGGAGCGGCAAGTTTAGCTCAATTCGTTCTCTCGTTGCCCGCAAGTGGTGGAACGAGTTCGTTCGTTGGCAGGTTAGATGCCGTTCGTGTAGCTCTCATTTTCCGTTGACAACTTCTACGTTCAATCAACGCCCTCACAATGGCATAACGCGCACGGAGTTTGCTGCCCGCCGGTTGGGACACTGGATTTCGTGTCAGAATTCAAGCCCTTGCGAAAGGAAGCAAAGCTGAATTGCCTGTTAGCTGCGATATGGTTTGTCAACAGTTGCTGTTCAGTGGCGTGAGGCAAGTGGCAATCTCGTTGTCGCCTACAAAGGCGAAGAAGTTGAAGTTTATGGTCCCACGGGATGGCATCGAGTTCAAACCTTTCGCTTCAAAGGCATCCGATTCGTTCGCACTTTTACTGAAAGGTGCCGCCCAATTCGGCCTTGCCTTTCCATCGCTATCTTCAAATTTGGGGATGCTGCAACCGAGCCACAAGCAGTGATTTGATCAATTTTCTGTCGCAAAATTTTTGCCGGGACGAGCGATCCCCCGTGAAAGGAAAGGGGGACAGGGATGTGAGTGGATTACATTTTCGCCCGAAAGACCGATGGATTGGTGACATGATCCCGTTTTTCTGGCGTGGCGAGTATCACCTGTTCTACCTGCCACGAGCGCCTGAAGCGCGGCACTGTTGGGGTCATCTCGTTTCTCAAAACTTGCTTGAGTGGCAAGAGTTACCCGACGCAATCGCGCCAAGCGATGAACCGAACAAGCCCGATGCTGTCGGTTGCTGGACAGGTTCAGTCATTGAGCACAACGGTGTCTTTCATTGCTTCTACACGGGCTTCAACCCGCAAAGCCGTTACCCGCAGAC
>JANZZQ010000262.1 GCA_026419315.1 Armatimonadota bacterium
GCTTTAGGGCGATGGCGTTCAAGGGTCTTGGCAAGCCTTTGAATTTGGTAGGCATAGACAAGACCACACCACTGAACTGGCATGCCAAGCCACGAGTGAGTGTAAAAAGTGCTTCCAAAAACCGGAATGGTGGCACCGAGCATCATCGGTCGGTCAGGAATTTGCCAAAGGTAAACGAAAGGGACACCCGTTTCTGCCCAATAGATAGCATCGTGAAGCCAGCGAGGGTTACCAGTAGCCCAAAATGCTTCAAGGTAGGCTGCAACTGCCCAACCCGCAGCCAAAATGTCAGGCTCATACATCGGACACTCCCAAGTTTGACTTCCACGGGGCACCCGGAATTTCTCCATCAGCAGCAGCGCTTTCTCACCCGCTTTCAACGCTTCCTTATCGCCAGCGATGCGAGCGTAGCGCAAAATCATTGCTGCGTTGTAGGCGCAAGTGCCCAAAACCGCATCGCCTTTGCGACCGAGCGTTGCTTGCTTTTCGTCCGCTGGTGTAAATCGCCAACTTCCATCAGGTTGCTGGCTGGCAATTAGGTTTTGGATGTAGTTGTCAAGGGAATTGAGCGCTTCGGGCAAGTAGCCGTAATGAAACGGAAACTCCCAGCGCATGATGTGGCAGTTTGCAGGAGATGTGAACAGCCTTGCACCGCTGTCACGGAGCATGTTTTGGGCGACAAGGTGAACTCTGTCAATGGCTTGCTTTCTGCCTTCCTCGTCCTTCGTTATGTGCCCGTTGAACCAAAGCAAAGTTGCAAATCCAGGCGAATGGTCGGGTGTCCAACCGACGCAATGTCGCCATTTTTGAGTTTGCTCGTCCCAAACAGTGTTCAAAAAACCGAAGCGGTCAAGTGCCAACTGCTGCTCAAAAGTTCTCGGTGATGGATTGGGCTTAGGCAAACCGCCAACTTCTTTCAACCAACGCCGCACTGCTGTTAGAATGTGACCTCGCTCAACAGCGATGGTCGCTTCCAAACGCAAAGTTTGGTTTGCTCGCAACGGGTAAGGCTTCGCCGCTTCTTCGGCGTTTTCGGGAACAAAATCGGGGCAAGACGGCAAAAACAAAGCGAGCCTATGTCTGTCTCTTATACACATCT
>JANZZQ010000263.1 GCA_026419315.1 Armatimonadota bacterium
AGTTGAGCCTCAGTCTCGGCTCGTTTCAAAACTCTTTGAAGCGATGGGTTCATAGAAGGTTGACTCCCCCTTGCCTCCACCACTGTCGCAGTTTGGATTGAAACTTGTTCCTGCAGTTGATCCAAGTCAACCCCGCACTCTTCAAGCAATCGGGAAGCCACCGTTTCTCGGTCTTCAATTAAACCCAGCAGCAGATGCTCCGGAGAAATTTGTTGGGCATTGAGATTGATAGCCCATTCCTTCGCCCTCAGCAATGCTTTTAACGCTTGCTCTGAGAATCGCTCCCATTGCATCCCAAACCACTTCCCTTCATGAGTCGTGAAGTGCGACTGCGCTAACATCACAAACGGTTTGGGCTTGAGTCTCAGTGACGAATTGGGAGGGCGAAACTCCCGGTGAGCCAAGTTTTAAGGTTCGGCAGAAGCCTCACCCTCCTATGCAATTTCGCCTGTGTGATTGAGAACTTACAGTGAAGTTTAAGCCATCATTCAACAGTTTGAGGGAAAAGTTTGAACAGTTCAAGTGGGTCGTTGCCCGTGCGTTTGAAATAGTGAGGTTTCGTCGCTGCAATGTAGCCGACGAAGAATTCGTCACCAGCCTTAATCGGCTTTCCGTTCAGTTCCCCCTTACCGCGCCAAACCAGCAAAGCATATGGGTCGTTTTCAACGCTCTCAAAAGTTCCCGTCACAACCAACTTCTTGCCGCTGAACTTCTTCGTCAAAGTTGGCGGGAAAATCCACCATTCCTGCCCGCCGCTTTGCTTCGTTTCACTGACCTGTTCAGGGGTCAAGCGGCACCGCTCCAAAAGGTCAGGAGATTGAGCCGTTTTGAAGTCCAAGCAACGGAGGGCAGTTTTCAGGTCGGGAAACCCAGGGTGAATTTGCTCAGGGCTCATCTTCCGACCGTCGCTTTCTGTCTCAAGCAAAGTGTAAACATCGCTGGGTTGTTGGATCTCCAAACAGAGAGCCGTTCCCGGTCGGTGCGGGACACCTGCAGGGGTAAAGTAACCTTCACCAGTTCGCTGCAAGTAATATGGTGACAATTCAAGCAGGTAAACCCTCCCTCTTTCAATCGCAGCGAACAACTCTTCTTCAC
>JANZZQ010000264.1:0-736 GCA_026419315.1 Armatimonadota bacterium
GGACGAACGAAGCAATTCAGCAAGTCAGTGATACAACGAAAGAGCAAACGAGATTGCGAGAGATATGCGAAAACTTTGAGGCTTTCCTTGTCAGTTACTTGCTCCGGCAAATGTGGCAGGCTGCTGAAAGCATCGGAGAGGAGAAGCCTTTCATGAGCCAAGCCTACAAAGAGATGTTCACCTTTGAATTTGCCAAATTGCTCACGCCATCGTTGCGCTTAGGCATTGCTGAGATGATGTATCGCGAACTTTCGTGGAGCGTATCCTCTAATGCTCCGAAACTCAATCTTTCAGATGGCGACACTATTGCAAAGCCGAGAAGTAGTTAGGTCACGAAATTGGATAGCGTCGGGGGGCGTCCCTGATGTGGCGCAAAATGTCAGTTTGCGTTACAGCCATCGTCCTCAAGGGACGACGCTACCTTGCTTTCTCGTTGCGAAAAGTAGGGATGGATTCACTCCGTGCCGACAAAAAATCGGCAAGCCACAAAACCTGACTCACGAACGCTGGTGCGAAGATTGGAAAGGAGGCGAAAACTATGCGATGTCAAGTTTGCTTTGCCTTGACAATTTTTATCGTCGGCTCAATCCAAATTGCCAGTCCCCAGTCCCCGATCCCTAATCCCCAATCGCAATTGCCCAGTGCCCAGTCTTCCAGTCCCCAGTCCCAAATCCCCAGTCCCCAAACTTACCATCCGCTGCTTTTTCTCTTTCGTGACGACAAAGCCTTTCGTGTT